>JAAUSO010000228.1 GCA_012033205.1 Richelia sp. SL_2_1
TTAAAGGTCAAAGGTTAAAGGTCAAAGGTCAAAGGTTAAAGGTTAGAGGTTAAAGGTCAAAGGTTAGAGGTCAAAGGTTAAAGGTCAAAGGTTAAAGGTCAAAATAAACGGTGAGAAGTCGGGTTTTTAGGATACTTTTCTTGGGTGACAGATATGGGAGATAAAAAACCCGACTTCTTTCCCCGCCAAAATTAGAAGTCGGGTTTTTAGTCCAGATATCAGATGTTTTGAATTGAATTATTTCAATGCCTTATTTACCAATTTCGCAATCTGAGAAGGACGTTCTGCTACAGGTATTTTCGCTTGTTTAAAGGCAGCTAATTTACTTTTTGCAGAACCAAACTCTTTATCGCGTCCGATGACTGCTGCTAATGTCCCCGTTTGTCGCCAATGTTTTGCTGGTGGTGCGTGTAATCCGGCAATATAAGCTATAACTGGTTTATCTATCATTTCAGATATGTAAGCTGCTGCGGCTTCTTCTCGCCCCCCACCAGGTTGACCTACTAAAACAATTACTTGAGTATTTTCGTCTTCATCCAAAATTTGCAACCACTGGATAAATGAAGAACCCACAACCCCATCACTGCCGATACTCACACTTATTGACTGTCCCAATCCTACCTGTGTCAATTCCCAGGCAATTTCATAAGTTAATGTTGTACTACGACTCACGATTCCCACTTGTCCGGGAATGTAAAATTCACTGGGGTGAGTCCCTAATAATATCTTTCCCGGTACAATAATTCCAGGGCTATTTGGTCCGACAATTATGGTTTCCTCTGCTTCTGCACGACGAAATAAACTCACCATGTCTAACGGAGGTACTCCAGGAGAAATGATAATAATTTGAGTGATTCCGCAAGTCATGGCTTCTAATGCTGCATCTAAAACCTGATAAGGATGTACGCAGATGATTGTGGTATCGATATCCCCAAATTTATCTACCACTTGCTCAACTAAATCAAATACGGGTAAATCACACAGTTTACTTCCACCGCATCCCGGATTCACCCCGGCGACTAAATTTGTTCCGTAAGCTTTCATTTGAGCAATATGGCTCGCTGAAATAAACTCGCTAAATCCCTGGATGATTACTTTACTCTCTGGCGTTAAATTCATAAAAAAACATAATAGTTGAAGGAGAACTTAGCCGTTAAAGTCACTAAGAAACAGTATTACCACGATATGTAAAAGGCTTCACGTTTAGCCTATCGCGAATCAGATAAACCAAAAATAATTTAGAACCTTGTTAAAGTTAAAAAAAAAGATTTTAGGTTAAGATAAGATTATTAAAAGATTAAATTGGTAATTTATAGTGCGTTAACCTCACCCTCCAGGTGAGTATAATTCGTAATTCGTAATTCGTAATTCGTAATTCGTAATTCGTAATTCGTAATTCGTAATTCTTAATTCTTAATTCTTAATTCTTAATTTGTGAAGGCACTACGAATTTATTACCCAGCATAATTAATGTAAATCCACAAAATCCAGCCCACCATTAAGGTAGGCTTTGTTTATATAGCCCCACTATTTCAGGTGAGGACTATTAATAATTGGCATCAAAAAATAGATTTAAAAGTTACTTTTTCACGCTAATTTTTGATAATTTCACCGCTTGAGCTACCGCATCATCTAAACTTTCTACTAGCAATATCGGACTTTCTCCTTCGATGGTTAAATCTGATAAATATTTTTTAGCTATATCCAAATCGGAGCCAGCTAAACGAATAACTAAATTAGGAACAGAAAAACCTTCCCGAAAACTTTTAATACCATTAGTACCATTGGAACTAACTCCCTGGGGACTAAATTGATTGGATTGCTTGTGAATAAAATTTGCAATTAATTCCGCGATTTCTCCCGCTTGAGGAATACTACCCAAAAAGTTAATCAATATTACTTGAATACTTTTATCAGCAGCTAAGATTTGCAATGCCTGTTGCAAACGGCTATTAAAAGTTGTTGGTACAGTGTCAGTCAGAAATGCGTGTCGTAAATTCAGACATACTCCAGGTTTACCACCATTGCTGACAACTAAATCTAAAGTTGCCATCACCGAACCAGCACCGTTTCCTAAAATACCAATTTTACCGCGCATTTGGGTGCCATCCCAATTCCCAATCTTGCCATTAGTCCGTTTTGAAATGTCACGGCTAGCCAATTTTCGAGCCATCACAGCAATATCTGGATGACGACGGATAGCTCTTTCATTTATGCTGACGTTGCCATTCAAAGCCACCACTTGTCCGGAAGAATTTACACCTAGAGGGTTAATCTCTACCAAATCGAGGTCTTTTTCTATAAACAATTGGTACATCTTTTCGATGACGTTGCTTACTGATTGCATCAGTGTTCCTTGTAAGCCCATTTTTAAAGCCAATCTACGAGCGTAAAAAGGAGAAAATCGCTGTTCTACTACAACGTGCTGCATTTTCTCTCCCGCTTCATCCCAATCGATATCCGCTTCATTACAGCCTAACAGTATCGGACGACATACAGCAGTATCTAAAACAATCGCTAAATAAAACTCTTGTTCAATGTTATATTTCGTTTCCGCTAATAAAACTTCAGGTAATTCGCCATAAATCGATAAATTAAAAATGTTTTGCGCGGCTGCAATCGCATCAATTGTAGTTTCTACAAACCTGACTCCACCAGCCTTTGCCCGTCCCCCAGCATAAATTTGAGACTTCAAAACTATTGGATAATTAATTTGTAAACGTTTAAGATCGGTAGGATGGTCAATTGTTTGGGAAGGTAATACAGGAATACCTATTTTTCCAAACCATTCTTTTACTTGATATTCCAATAATTCCATTGACGCACACCTTTTATTGCAACTTCTGGAGGTTTACTACGGTGCTGTCTAAAACATACAGCATACATCTTAAATAATCTGTTTTTAATTTCATGCCCTAAAAGACAAGCTGTTAAAAACCAGTTATCTTTCTGTTATTAATTTTATCCAATAGCGTAGTTCAGGTAAATTAAAAATTGATTTTCACAACTATTACTTTATAGGAAGTAATACATAATATCAGTAAAAATGCTTACATTTTTCCGCCAGCCGCAATTTGATTGGTAGATAGCTATACATCCCACTAATCAAGGCTTTCAGTTTTTTTAATCAAAAATAATATTAAATATTATCTGTAGAAAAACGTATCTGCCTAAAGAGTTATTTATTAATTTTTAAAACAAGTTCTGTCAAAATTCAAAACGTCAAAATAGTGCAAATTCTTATTATTCCCACCTTTCATCCGAAAATTTATCAGATCGATAAAAATATTTTATCAAGTAGTTAAATTGGTAGATAACGGCAATAATTACGTATTTACTCTGGAATCACAATAAATGGAGTTATCCTTGAGATGATTTATAAATAAGAGCTTAGTTGATAGTTAAGCTTTTGGTAAAAACTCGTCTATTGTGTTACAAAATGAACGTTCGGATTTGATATAGCGACTAGTTCCTCAAAAGTCGCCGGTTAATCCTACTTGCTTGAACAAACTTTAATTGATGATAAACGGAACGGGGCTTTATGACAGTAGCGACTCAGCAGGACAATTTACAATTATTAGCAAGCAATCTAGAGGAATATTTACGTGCAGATGTTCGCTCTGGAGAATTCTTCGCGGTTAAGTGTGCTGTAAAAAATCACCAGTTGATGATTTTAACTGAGCATCCCCAAGGTGTGGCAGTCGATACCCAACATATTTTTACAGTTCTTCAAGAAGGGTTGCAAAATAATTCCCGCGAGTACCCACAAGAAAAGATCGAGATTTTTTTACGAGTAGTCGGAGTCAAGCTTCCTTATGCTAAACGTTCCTTAACTATAGAAAAACAGTACATTACTACCAAGCAAGAACCGGAATTTTCTAATGTTGAGAATTCTTCAGCCTTAACTTATTCACCAATTAAGGAAGATGAGTCTAATAATTATCTTGAGAAAATACCTGTCTCAACAAAGTTACAATCAAACTTGGTCGGTTTTAATCCCAAATTAATATTGCTTACGGTAATTGGGGTAATAGTTTCCGCAACTTTAGCAGGTGCGTACATTGCAACTCGTCCTTGTTTGATAACCAAGTGTAATCAACTCAAAACAGCAGAATATTTGAATAACTCTTATGGAGAACTAATCGGTAAAATCAACTCCGAACAAGATTTAGCGAGATTACAGAGCAAAATAGATTTTACCACAACAAGTCTGGGCAAAATTCCCGGCTTCTCTCCTTATTCTCAACAATCCCAACAGGTAGCGCTCAGTTTGTCCGAGAAATCACAACAAATACAACAGGTATTTACAGCAGTTCAAGCAGCACAAATCGCCACTCAAAAAAGTCAATTACCCGTTTCAAGTTTATCAGAATTACAAGATAGAAAAAGATTATGGCGGCAAGCGATAGCACCAATAGAGGCAATTAGTCGTAATGACGCGCTGTATGAATTTGTACAAGCAAAAGTAGTAAGCTATCGCGATAATTTGCAAGCAGTTAACCAACAGTTACTAGCAGAAGATAAGTGGTTGAAAAAAATTACTTCCGCAAAAGCTGTATCTATAGTTGCCGAAAAACGAGAAGCAACCGCCAAAACCACTTCAGAATGGCAACAAGTTGAATCTACTTGGCAAGTTGTAATTAATGCATTAACAGTGATTCCTGTGGAAAGTTCGGCATATTCAGATGCACAAAAACTGATATTCGAGTATAAACCCCGATTATTAGCAGTAAAGAACCGCAATACAAATGAATTAATGGCAGCCAAAGCTTATAAACAAGCACTCAACGCCGTTAATCTTGCCAAAAGGTACGAACAACAAAACCAGTGGAATGCAGCAGTAGCGCAGTGGCAAACGGCTTTGAGTTCTGCAAAACAAGTTTCCAGTAACAGTACTTATAATATCGAAGCCCAAAAATTAATTGAACCTGCATCTGTTTCTCTCCAACAAGCCCAAGAAAAGCTCAACGTTTACAGTCGTATACAAAAAACCCGTTCCGATTTAGAACGAACCTGTTACGGTGAAATTCGTGTTTGTACTTATATCATGAATAACCAAGGAATTACCGTGCGGATAGCTCCCGACTACGAACAAAGCCTGCAAGACAGTTTGATGGAAGCCAGCGCTCAAGGAAATCCAGAGCTTATTGCAGGTGTAAACGAGCATTTACAAACTTTGCAGCAAGCTTTAGAAGCAATCAGTGATAATGCTGACGTACCTCTTGTAGTTTACGATGCTCAAGGTAATGTAATTTATGAGCGTAAGCTTAATTAATAATTGGTAATTGGTAATGGGTGATGGGTAATGGGGGAAAATAAATAATAACCATCAACCATCAACTATCAACCATCAACTATCAACCATCAACTATCAACCATCAACTATCAACTAACTTTATTCACCACTGACATATCCTTAATCCGCCAATTGCCGTCGATTTTAACCACCATATACCTGACTCGTAAGGTTTCGTTATAGGACTTTCCTTCGTTAACTTGACCGTTTTCATAGAAATTCGCTTGCTCAGTCACAATCGCTTCGATGGCAGCTTGATTCTCACTGGTATCGACGGATTCAACATTCACATTATGCTCAAAAGTTCGATAACGGTTATTAGCTTTATCTTGCCGAGCAACTATTTGCCAACTAGCAAGGGATGTACCGACTAAGATGTTATTTAAGCTTTCAATCTCATGATTTGGTCCTAAAGCAGTTTTTTTGGTCGATAACCAAGTATTAACTATTTGCTCTGCGGAAGATTTTGTTAAAGTACCACTATCCACAGCGGTTTGACTGTTCGGATCTGGTATATCTATTACTGGTTGATTTATTTGTATATTTAGTTGTTCTCCTTGCAAAGCTGGTTCGCGGAAGAATATATTTTGCAAAAGTCCGACACCAGCACCTACTAATAACCATAAAACTAATAAACCCGATAAAGAACCCAAGGTGAGCAAAATAAAACGGTTTCTTTTTTGTAAATTGCTTGGTGTAGTTCGTCGTCTTTGTCTGGGGATGCGAGTTGTACCTCCAGCAGCACCTTGAGGGTTAGGGATATTGCTGCCCTTGCGTCTTCTATGACTGTTGGTTTCCGTTGGTATACCCGTAGTCGTCATTCTTGCAGGATTATTTGCAGCGCCAGCGCGATTTTTGAAACGTTCTGCTGTGGGAAGCGGTGCCGCTGGTGTAGGTGTTTCGTTAATGGGTGTTACTCCATTAGTCGGTTTACTAACAGCATCAGCAGTTGTGTTTTGAGAATATCCTGGTGGTGTTTGTCTATGGTTATTAAATGAACGGTAAACCACATTAGAATTGTGATTACTTTGGTGATTTTGATGATTCGGTTGACTCTGGGGAGCAGACTGGTGATTTTCTCTGGGTAAAGCTTCCAAATAAGCCTGTACCTGAGTATCAGCAAAATATTCCTTCAAAGAAGCTGGCTGGTTTTTCAAATCCCGAAAATGAGGAAATAGTTCATTTTGTAACCAGTTTTCTCCGTATAAACACAGTCCTGGAAGCAAGTCAGGGGAATCCTGAGAATTTTCTCGAATAAAAGCGAGAGCTTCGTACTCCTGACTTAATTCCAATGCACGAGTCGCTTCTTGGGTTTGTCCCAAAAGTAAGGCACACAAAGATTGTTCTAAGTGTACGTCTTGACGTTTACCCAACTGAATCAACATTTGCTTTGCTTGACGGATTAAAGCAGGTTGACGTTGAGTAAATCCTCGTGCTATCAAAGCATATACAGCCAAGTATGTGGCGACAGCAGAGGGACGCTTACTTTCTTGTTCAAACAACTTGTGCTGTTCGGCAACTGTTAAATAGTGGCGCAGTTGCTGAATAAATCGCAGAAAATCATCTACATTTAAACCCGACTTGTCCAAGCCAGTACCATCAATCCCACTGCGTTGATCGAGTGCTTCCTGGAGTAATCGTAAACCTTGCTGTCGTTCGGCAGTTTTTTCCATTGGCAATGCCAACAATTCCAAAATCCGATAAGGTCGCAGTCTGTGCAAATCTGCTTCTATTTCAGCTTGAACGCTTTGAAATAACTCTTCGTTGGATAACAGTTCCAGCCCAGTTTCTAAGGAGACAGCAGCATTTTCGTAGTGAGATTGCTGCCACTGTTCCCGACCTAATTCCAAGCAGGCTAGAGCAACGGTGAGAACCACATCCGGACGTTGAGCAGTTTGTTCAGGGGTCAGTTGTGCTGCCCTGGAAGACTCACCCAAATTACCCACCACTTTGCCATTTTTATTAACTAGGTATGGACGACCTAATTTTAAAACTTGTTCGTATTCTCCCAACTCTTGCAAAAGTAATAAAGCACCAATCAATTCATCTTGTGAAATGTCAATGCCCAGAGTTCTCGATTTTAGATCTGTTTTGCTGTCCATTGCCCGTTCTTCGACCGCTACACTACTATCACCCGTTTTTTCAGGAGTATAAGCGTGTGTCAGATAAACTCGGTCGTACTCCTTGCGTTCCTTTGGATCTGATAAAATCACGTATGCTTCTTCTATAAATTTTTTTCGAGATGCAATTGCTTCGGAGGAATATTCGCGTCGCGGCAATCCAACAATGCGATCGCTATATGCCTGACGCAACTGCTCATCACTTGCCGCCATCGGTATTCCTAAAATTCGGTAATAATCCAGCGGAATTTGCACAGCCTACTTCCCCGCTCAGCTTTGATCAATAAGGTTTTCTTAATAAATTGGGCTTGTAAAACCGTGCCATAATAATAACCCAGTCACTCCACACTACAAGTATGTATCGCAACAACTTTACTTATACCTCCCTTAATATAGAGTTAAGCCCTTGTAAACGAGTCTAAATTAAGGTTTTATTAGAACTCCCATCATAGTTAAATGTGCTTAGTTTAACAGAAGTATTTACGCCTCCATAACATTAGAAGATATCACCCCTGCTGACAATTACATTGTTAAATACACACTACATATAAGAAATGTTGTATTTGCACAACAATACTTGTGTACGATGAGTGATAATACCAAGGTAGATCAAGACTTTTCCCCTTCATCCGCAGAAAAAATCATTATGAAATAAGTTTTTTCCGGAACGAGAAAAAGATATTATCACAATTGTGACCTAAGTACAAATATCTACAGAGATATTCCGGATATTTGCTGCCTGTTTTTGATTTGTTAATCAAAATGCAGAATATTGATATCCTCAAACAGTAATCTATAAGCTGATAACAGTCTAACTACTTATAGAATAAGGATTAAAAGATTTAGCAAAGTCTTCTAAACTAACAGTAAATCCTGTGCCTTGGGCAATATAGAGTCACTTTACTAAAATCATACCTTTAAGTGTTACCACGGAGTTTTTACGAAAAATAATGATTCAAGAACGTACTTTACCCGATTTCAACGCGGCCACCGCGCAAATCACCAAAGAAGAAGGTCTGCGAATTTACGAAGATATGGTTTTGGGGCGACTGTTTGAAGACAAGTGCGCCGAAATGTATTACAGAGGCAAAATGTTTGGTTTTGTTCATCTGTACAACGGTCAAGAAGCAGTTGCTAGCGGTGTAATCAAAGCGATGCGACCGGGTGAAGATTTTGTTTGCAGCACCTATCGCGACCACGTTCATGCTTTGAGTGCGGGAGTTCCTGCAAATGAAGTCATGGCGGAATTATTTGGTAAAGCAACAGGTTGTAGCAAAGGACGCGGTGGTTCGATGCATATGTTTTCTGCCGAACATCGTCTGTTGGGTGGTTATGCCTTTGTGGCTGAGGGTATTCCCGTAGCAGCAGGAGCCGCTTTTCAAACTAAGTATCGTCGTGAAGTCATGGGAGATGAAACCGCAGACCAGGTGACGGCGGCTTTTTTCGGCGATGGAGCCTGCAATAACGGTCAATTTTATGAAACACTAAATATGGCAGCTCTATGGAAACTGCCGATTATTTTCGTGGTAGAAAATAATAAGTGGGCAATTGGAATGTCTCATGAACGGGCTACTTCTGTACCGGAAATTTACAAAAAAGCCAGCGCATTCGGTATGGTTGGGGTGGAAGTTGATGGAATGGATGTATTAGCAGTCCGTTCCGTTGCTACGGAAGCAGTATTACGCGCTCGTGCTGGAGAAGGTCCAACTTTAATCGAAGCACTTACCTACCGTTTCCGGGGTCACTCCTTAGCAGATCCAGATGAAATGCGTAGTAAGGAAGAAAAAGAATTTTGGTTTTCTCGCGATCCGATTAAGAAATTTGCTGGTTATCTAATTGAGCAAAATTTAGCTTCTCAAGAAGAACTCAAAAGTATAGACCGCAAAATTCAAGCCACCATCGACGAAGCAGTGAAATTCGCCGAAACCAGCCCCGAACCCGATCCGGGTGAGTTGTATCGCTTTATCTTCGCTGAAGACGAGTAATCAGGTCAAGGGTCAAAGGTCAAAGGTAAGGTGATAGGGTTATAGGGTGATGGGGTAATGGGGGATATAACTCCTAACTCCTAACTCCTAACTCCTAACTCCTAACTCCTAACTCCAACTCCTAACTCCTAACTCCAA
>JAAUSO010000229.1 GCA_012033205.1 Richelia sp. SL_2_1
CTTGAGCTTCTGGACCCCACAATAACAACAGGGAATGTCCCATGCTGTCTGCGGGTGTCGATACTGCTACGGTCAAGAAGTTACAGCCTTCCAAGTAGGAAGATGCTAAACCGTGGGTATACCAACTGGATACAAAAGTTGTACCTGTGAGCCATCCACCTAGAGCCATGTAGGCACAGGGGAATAGTAATAAACCCGACCAACCGATAAATACGAATCTATCTCGCTTTAACCAGTCATCAAGTACGTCAAACCAGCCTCTAGTGCTAGGGGCGCGTCCAACTGCGATAGTCATGAGATTGAATCTCCAAATCGTTATAATTACGGTTTTTTTCAATTCTGAGGTTGGCATTTGATTGCCGCTCTCATGCAGAAAACTAACTAGCTTGTCAACCTAGTTTACAATTGTTTACTGTCTCTAATCTTATTGTAAAGAAAAATAGGTAATTTTTCCAGTAAGTTTTCAATTTAACTGATTTTTTTTTGCGACTCTATCTGAATGCGGGCGGTATGCGAAGAGCCTAATACCAGGTAATAACTAGAAGTCGTCAATAGTTAATTTTTTTTTAATATTTCGTAATTCATGATTCTCATAGTTGACCATCTGCTGTTAATGTAGGTGCTGACGCTAAAATTAGTCCTACAGTTAAATTTAATTAAGGTTCAATGTTTACTATCGATTTAGCCCTAAGAAATACAGCTTTTCCTGTATCGGTTCAGCGCAAGACTTCAGAAGATGCCGAAGCTGCCTATCAGCTAGTTTTATCCGCAATACGTTCTGGTAGCCCAGAAATCGTAGAATTGGAATGCGGAGGTAAAGTAGAGAAAAAAATCGCTATTCGTACCAGTGAAATTTCTGGAATACAGATGACTCAGAGAGATGGTGCAGCGGGTGGAAGCGGTAAACCTCCTGGTTTCTTCGCTTTGGCTCAAGAGTAAACTACTGGTGGAAGATAAATGGCACAAGTAGGTATCTGCGTAAGAGATTTAAATTTTGATTGGTCGAATGGAACGCAGGTAATCAAATCTTGCTCTTTAGAAGTACCTAGTGGTGAATTTTGGATGCTTTTGGGTACCAATGGAAGTGGGAAGTCAACTTTACTTAAACTGATTGCGGGGCTGTTAACTCCTAAAAGTGGAGAAATCAAAGTTTTGCACCCCGTTGGTTTTGTTTTTCAAAATCCGGATCATCAATTAGTAATGCCTACTGTTGGTGCTGATGTGGCTTTTGGATTAGTACAAGAAAAGTTATCACACAAGCAAGTTCGCGAAAGAGTAGAAGAAGCGCTGAGTGCGGTTAATTTACTTTCACTGCAACGTCGTCCTATTTATGCTTTAAGTGGAGGACAAAAACAACGGGTAGCCATTGCTGGTGCCATCGCTCGTCGCTGTGCATTGTTATTGTTAGATGAACCAACCGCTTTACTTGATCCGGATAGCCAATTAGAATTGGTCGCTGCTGTCCGTAATTTAGTTAAAACTCGCGGTATTACAGCCCTTTGGGTGACTCATCGTCTCGATGAATTGAATTACTGCGATGGTGCATTTCTACTTGAACAAGGTGTTTTACTTGATCAAGGAGAGCCATCCCGTCTTAAACAACTTTTAATGCAGTTGCAGGGAGGAAGTAATTTAATTAATTAACTAATTAACTAACTAACTAACTAACTAATTAATCAATTAATTAGTATTTTCTTTCCTTGCGTCTTCTGTCCTAAGTCACAAATTAATTACAAATCGGCAAAAAATAAGCGTGTTTACTTTAATCGCGCTTATTTTTTGTCTTCTATTAATCAGGGTTTTGTAATATTATGAGATTTTTCGCTTATGTAACATAGTGTTACAAATAATGTTTCAACTACTATAGAAGTTATGAATGAAATTTGTTAAATCTAGAATACTGTGATTTATAACCATGTCCTCTCCATTTTCTCCAGCCGTTTTACTAGTAGACGGCTATAACATTATCGGCGCTTGGTCTTGTTTAAAGAAGACTTCCGAAAACGTCGGACTAGAGGCTGCACGCAATGAGTTACTCGAAGCTTTAGTTAGTTATAGTGCATTTATGGGCTATCAAACCCAAGTAGTCTTCGATGCTCATTTTCAAAAAAATTGTAGCAACGAAGAAGTAGTGACAAAACTTGTTACAGCTTTATATACGGATTTCGGTCAAACGGCGGATACCTATATAGAGAAACTCTGTGCGTCATTGCGTCATAAACTAGCTCAACGCTTATTATCTCGGATAGTGGTTGCAACTTCAGACCGAGCGCAACAGTTAACTGTACAGGGGTATGGAGCGGAATGGATATCTGCACAACAACTCTGTCACGAAGTAGAAGCTACTGTTTGTCGGACGCGACAAAAGTATAAGTCTGGTAAAAAACCTAACGGCAGATTTTTAGCTAACTCTATTGATGCCAAATCCCGCCAACGATTGGCTGAATTACGTATGGGTTTCAAATAGATATCGGATATTGTACTTGAGCATCTACTAGCCACAGATTGATTGATTTAGAGCCGGTATTTGTTGGTACAAATCTATAGCTCAAAGGGCGATCAAAAATTTTTTCCAAAAAGTTTGTCAAAGTACTTGCCAAATTCTATTTTTACCTTTAATATGTTTAATCGTAGTCCTCAGTAGCTCAGTGGTAGAGCGGTCGGCTGTTAACCGATTGGTCGCAAGTTCGAATCTTGCTGGGGAGTTTAAAATTTATACTTTATAGTTGACTGATTTTAAGTCGTTACAAGATGAATTGGGAAGGCGTAGCAGTGCTACGTCTCTACACTATTCGGTAAAAATTTGTTTGCGGTTGTGGGGTTCGTCAAAATTAATTATCGGTCCTTTGGGGACAATTTGATGGGGATTAACGTTGGGATGACTAATGTAATAATGGCGCTTAATATGGTCAAGATTACAAGTTTCTTTGACTCCCGGCATTTGATATAGTTCTTTGAGATAGTTCCACAAGTTAGGATAATCTACAATCCGATGTAAATTACATTTAAAGTGTACGTAATAAACTGCATCGAAGCGAAATAAAGTTGTAAACATACACCAATCAGCTTCGGTAACTTTATTTCCACAAAGATAACGTTGTTTGCCTAATATTTTTTCCCAATAGTCGAGTGCATCAAATAATTCTGTGACGGCTTGATTGTAAGCAGATTGAGATGTTGCAAATCCTGCTCGATATACACCATTATTAATTGGTTGGTAAATTGCATCTATTGTTTCATCGACAACTTTTTGCAAATCATCAGGATAAAAATCTGTATTTTGTTGAGAAAATTCCTCAAATTGAGTATCGAACATCCGAATAATTTCGCGGGATTCGTTATTGACAATTGTCTCTTTTGTTTATCCCATAAAACAGGAACGGTTACTCTTCCGGTATAGTCGGGTTGAGCTTTTAAATATAGTTGCCACAGATAATCTGTATGATTAACTGTATCGGGAATAGCACCAGGCTCGTCTTTAAATTCCCAACTATTTTCGTGAATCTCCGCAGCTACCACTGATAAACCAATAACATCTTGGAGTCCCTTTAATTGTCGCATAATTGCAGTCCGACAAGCCCAAGGACAAGCCCAAGAGATATATAAATGATAACGCCCGGCTTGCGCTTTAAATCCACTCGAACCATCAGCAGTGATTTTGTCACGAAAAGTTGTTGATGGACGAATAAACTTACCTTCTGAGTCTTCTTGTTCCCGTCGAGATATCCATTTACCATCTTTGAGAATTCCCAAACCCATAATTTATCTCCTTTGAATTTTGTATCGCTAGGCACTATTCCATATCTATTGCTGCATATTATCCTTTGGAAAACATCAATCTGGGGAAGGAATCTTTTTTTCAACTTCGATTACTAATTATTTTCCTATCCCCAATTCTTGCTGTAAACGGTATAAAATAGTATCCGATTCTACTTCGCGTAATATCTCTTCAATCACCTGACTAACGCCTAATTCTCCCCAAGAACAGCCTTTTTTTAAATAACTTTGAGCAGCTTTTCCTACAGAGTAAGCTCCATAACCAGCGATACCGGCTTGTGTGACGGCAGTTCCCGCAAATGTGGTAATATTCAAAGGATTTTCAACATTACTAATGGCGATCGCGCTTTTTCCAAAACCCAAAACAAAGCTGCTGCCTAATTCTCCCAAGAATAAGCCACCGGAACTAAATAAAATTGTTTTTAATAACTTTCCGGCTTGGTAACCCGTCATCGGTAAACCGTAAAGTCGAGATAAGGAGCGAATTAAGGCTAAATCTGTGATGATTCCGCCAAAAACATCTAAAAAAGCGATAGGATTTAATCCTACTGCTAAGGCTTTATATTTGGTATACTGCCAAATCAAATCTTCTGCTTGTTTTTCTCGCAGTTCTATAGTTTTATATGCAATGGATTCTTCTGCATCTCTTGCTTGCACTAAAGCATTAAGGGACAAAAGGGAACGTCCTTCACGGTTAAGAATCTTCAAGATTGTTTGTTGAAGTTGCTCTATTTGCGCTGGTGGTGTCTCCCACTCATAACAGGAGCTACCATCAGCATATTCTACCCGGACTTCTACGGGTGCGGGTTCTGCTGCAACCATGACTATTTCGTCGGGTTTTAAGGGTTTTACGGAACTTCCCGCACCTAATTGCTGTAAATTAGCGTAAATTGCGGCTTTATCGGTATCAGGATATAAATCTATTTTGTTAAACACCAAAATTAACGGTTTCTGAGCTTGTCGCAAATTTAACAGAGCTTCATACTCGATGCGGGTAATATCACCGGAGACAACAAACAAAATTAAATCGGCTTGACGGTTAACTTCCCGTGCCATCTGCGCTCTTGTTTCTCCTGCAATTTCATCTAATCCGGGAGTATCAATTAATTCTACTTCTACTTTGCCGCCGGGATTCCACCGAATAGAACGGGGGTATTGAGTGACACCGTTGAGTGGTCCAGTTTGTAAAATTTTTTGTCCCAACAGCGCATTTAAAACCGCAGATTTACCGCGACTTACCAACCCAAAAGCAGCGATACGAATCACATTGTAATCAAGTTTATTCAGATTAGCGGTTAAAATTTGGATTTCGGGCTTGACTAAACCTGCTAATTCTGCATCGAATCCCGGTTTACGCAAATTGCCATACCAAGATAATGCTTGTCTGAGACTAGCACGAGCGCGGTTTAAATGGGTTTCTTGCTGATTGTTAGACACTGAGGAATTTTAGATTTTAGATTTTAGATTTTAGATTTATCATTACATAAGTTGCATCGGTTGGTATTCAGCTTGAGGAATAGTAGGTAATGAGATAAGTAGTTAAGATTGATTAGTAACAAGAACAACTTTAATTCAGTTTCTCGTTTGCAATCGGGAATAAAAATTTTACTTTTCCAATGTTGGGTATAAAATTATAATTAGCTATTATTGGGCTATTTATGATTGAAAATAGCTCTGCTGGGCTATATATCGGCAAAATTAAGGCTAGGAGTAGGTTAAATGAAGTCATCAATCAAAAGCGCTGAAGCAATTCAAATAATTTCAGAGTTTGTAGAACTGCAAAACAATTTAATTTTAGCATTTCGCCAGATATATCCCAATGTCAGTAAATCTTTTTCTGTGAATTGTCCCCGTCAAGGTTTATTATCACTAGAAGGGGAAAAATGGATGTTTAATAAACATGGAGTTGGTGTTTATTTTCAATCGGAAAAGTCTGATATTATAGTTGATATTCATGCTGGATTTGTCGATTATCCACAAGCATTTGATTCATGGCGATTGGTACAGTATTTTGAATCAAAAGGTGTAGAACAGATTTATTATTTAACAGGTGTTTTTGACCTAACTAATAAAGCTAATAACGAAGATATTGTTGATGATTTACTAGAGCATCTTTTAGAAGATAATATCATTCAAGTTGCTTTCGTTAAACTTAATTTATATAGGTTGAAAAATATAGCTACTGATTATAGAGCAACTATTTTGAGTCAACTATCGCGTTTATTAAATCAAAATTCTGATTAATATCGTTCTTAGAATCTCATTACAATGTTCAATATGATAACGCATTTGTGAAAGATTCTGCCTTGATTGTAAATGTAGAGACGCATTAGCAAAGCGTGCCGGAAGGGCATAATTTCGCGTCTCTACAAGGATTTCGATTGACGCATATTTAATTTATGGAAATGTCGATTAATTATCATCAGATTTTTCTTCTTGATTTTTATGATTTATTTTCCTTATTCTGGGTTCGATAATATTTTCTGAAACACCGAATTTTGCCGCAGCTTGAGACATATTTAATTGCAGTAAACTATCGTCACCTAACTGTATTTTTTGCTGTGCTTTCACCGGAATTATTTCTAAAACACGAATAATTTCTGTTGCAATTGCTTTCGCTAATATTGGTGGAACTGAGTTTCCTATTTGTCGAAATCCATGCCATTTTGTAGTGTGAAAACGAAACCAGTCGGGGTAAGAATGCAATCGTGCTGCTTCTCGCACGGTGATACATCTTGGTGTTATTGGATGAATTGGACGAGGAGAAGTGAAGGCACCATGATTTCTAGGTGTTCCAGCCCTTAAGGTTTTGCAAATACCATTTTTTGCTAATTTATAAAAGTGGCTAATTGGTTCAGTTTTTCCAGGTTCAGTTTGCTCAAATCTACTAATAGATTCAGAACTATGTTTAGTACGATTACTGCAAGTGAGAAAAAAAGAATCGAATAAACGTTGATAAGAATAATCGTTTTCAATTGTTAAAATACCGCGCAATTTACGGCTATAAATGCTAGGTTTTCCATATTCAGCAATTATCCAATCTCTATCAATCAGTTGTGAATAATTTTCCACTTCTGGTAAATCACCAATAGCATCCCATACTGTAGGTGTTGCGGGTAAATCTGGGTTATTTATGATATATTTTGATTTTTTAGATACTTTTGGTGTAGTCAGCGTTTGGGGATATTTTGGTAAATTTAAACCTTGGCGACATCCTAAAATAAATAATCTGGCTCTATCTTGAGGAACTCCGTAATTTGCAGCGTTAAGTATCCGGTAATTTGTTTCTACTTGATAACCATTTTTTTGAAATTCTGAGATAACTTCTAATAAAAGTTTTTGATGTTCTCCTACAGTTAATCCCGGTACATTTTCAAATACAAAATATTTAGGATTTAATTCGATAATTAATCGTAAAAAATGAAAGATTAAATTATTCCTAGAGTCATCTAAAGCCCGTTTTCCCATAAATGAAAATCCCTGACAAGGAGAACCACCAAACACAACATCAATTTCTTGATTTTGAATTTGAGAACGTCTTCTTATTTCCTCTCCCGAAATATGCTCTACATTTGCACATAAAATAGACCACAAAGGAAAATTAAATTCATGGATAGCACAATGTATCGGATCTAATTCTACAGCAGAAAGTACATCAAACCCAGCTTGTTCAAAACCAAGAGTCATTCCCCCTGCACCAGCAAATAAATCTACAGCAATAGGACGCATTTTCAGTTGACAGTTGACAGTGGACAGTTGACAGTTGACCTTTGACCTTTGACCTTTAACCTTTAACCTTTACTCAGTGCTTCCACAATTGTCCGGGTATTAGACTGCATCATTTTAATATAAGAATCTGCTTCACTTCCAGGTGCCCCAATGGAATCGGAATATAATTCTTGGGATGCTAGTTTGACGTTTGCTTCTTGGGCTACGGTTTTGATTAGGGCTGGATTAATTGTAGTTTCGGCAAAGATGGCTTTCACTCCTGTTTTTTTGACTTCTTCTACTAATTGTTTCACGGTTTGGGCGCTTGGTTGCTCTTCTGTACTAATACCGATTAATGTCCCGGCAATTGGTATATTATAAGCGCGTCCGTAATATTGAAATGCGTCGTGGGTGGTAATTAATTTTCGCTTATCTTGGGGAATAGTCGCAATCTGTTGAGTAATAGAATTATCTAACTCTTGTAATTGTTTAACTAGTTCTTCTGTATTCTGAGTAAATTTTTCTTTATCCTGCGGTGATATTTTAATTAATGCATCCCGAATTGCGATCGCCATTTTGATGCCATTCTCTACATCACCCCACACATGAGGATCGGGTACTGTTTGGTTTCCTCCTTCATCTAATTGTAATGGTTCGGCGACTTCTCCCACAGCTAATTTTTCTGCTTTTACACCTGCTGCTTCGATTAATTTAATTAGTCCTGGTTCAAGATTATAGCCGTTGTATAAAATTAATTCTGCTGATTCTAGTACCACTGTATCTTTAGGTACTGGCTCGTATACGTGGGGGTCTGTACCCGGTTGTAAAATACTAGTTAAATCTATCTCGTCTTTGCCAATGTTTTGGGCTAAATCAGCAATTATCGTACTTGTGGCGACTACATCGGGTTTACCATCGTCAGCATCGGAACCAGTTTGACCGCAAGCACTTACTGACAAGCTTAATAGTACTCCCAATAACCCACGCCAAAATCTGCCCCCAGATTGAGTCAACGCTTTCATAATTTATATCCAAAGTTCTCATATTCTTTTCATTTTTTAGATTACACTATTCTCATAATCTTTTCATTTTTTGTTTACTTCCGGAATAATCCCATGCAAAGCGTCAATTTTTCCCCAGATGATAATTCACCAAATCAAGAGCGCGTCTACGATATACAGGATGCGGTAACGCTGCATAATCGGAGTATTAAGGTAGCCCATGTAGGAGTCAGCTATCGCAGTTTAGAAGCGCTTGTAGATATTAACTGTATTGTCAAACCGGGACGATTGACGGGTATTTATGGTCCTAATGGTGCGGGTAAAAGTACTTTGATGAAAGCGATGCTGGGGTTAGTTGAGCATAGCGGTACAATTTCCTATCAAGGTAAACCCTTAACGGAACAGTTGGAAAAAGTGGCTTATGTTCCCCAACGTAGTGTAATAGATTGGACTTATCCCGCTACAGTTTGGGATGTGGTGATGATGGGAAGAGTCAAGAAAACGGGATGGTTACGGAGTTTTTCAGGGGTAAGTCGTCAGATAGCAAAAAGTGCGCTACAAAGAGTCGGTATTTTAGAATATCGCGATCGCGCTATCGGACAACTTTCTGGGGGACAGCAGCAGCGGGTATTTTTAGCGAGAGCTTTAGCCCAGGAAGCGGAAATTTTTTGTTTGGACGAACCATTTGTCGGAATTGACCAAAAAACTCAAACAGTTTTATTTGAAGTGTTCCACGAGCTAGCAGCCGCCGGAAAAACGGTTTTAGTAGTCAACCACGACTTGGGCGAAACAACTACCCATTTCGACGATATCATTTTATTGAATCGCCAAATAATTGCTACGGGTTCGAGAAAACAAGTGATGACAGAGCAAAATTTATATCGGGCTTATGGTGGAAAGGTAATGTATTTTTCAGATGCAGCGTAAGGAGTGAGGAGTTAGGAGTGAGGAGTTTTGAGTTAGGAGTGAGGAGTGAGGAGTGAGGAGTTAGGAGTGAGGAGTTAGGAGTTAGGAGTGAGGAGTGAGGAGTTAGGAGT
>JAAUSO010000053.1 GCA_012033205.1 Richelia sp. SL_2_1
TTTTGCTGCTTCTCACGGTAATGCAAGGGTTTTAAGACATTTTAGAGTTTTTTCTTGCACATGAATATATACCTTTAGTCTGAAATGTATGCTGCATTACATTTTTGTATTTATTCAGCAAGCCCTAATTACAAATTACAAATTAAGTAGGTAGGCACAATAATTTATAAAATCCTTAATAGCCCAATTTTTCTATTACCTGTTCCCTGTTCCTCGTTCCCCGTTCCCTATTCCCCTGCCTCAGCATTTTACATTTAATTACACCCATCCACTTACAAATTACGGATTACAAATTATCTTCCACTCAGTAATGTTACTCAATAACCGTCCTTGGTGACGTAAGGAAGGCATTTTTTTCTACCAATATCCAGACATTCACTTACTAAATAAGTCTCATTCAGATTAACCAACCAAACGGAAGCAGCATCTCCTTGAGTTCCAATTCCAGTTTGACCGTTCCAATGTACTTGTTTCCAGAACTTGCTAGCAGCGATTTCATTAGCAGCACCCAATCCTCGATCCAATAAGCGGTCAACTGTGGGATTGGTATAATTACTGTAGTTAGGGCGACCGTTGGGTATCCCATTGGGACTACGGTAGAGGGAAAACAAATCTTGAGAACGTGTTGTTAGAGTGTATAACCAAGCATCATGAGAGATGCGATGCTTCATCTGCTCCCAATATGAACCTTCCGGTTTAACTTTGATCCCAACTGATTTGAGCATTTGGGCGATCGCCATCGCTAATCCTTGTTCGTGCGGTAAACTTGCCATATAAAGCAGGGTAAATTCTGCTTCTGTTCCTTGTTTATCCACTGTGCCATTACCGTTGCTATCCCGCCACCCAGCTTCAGCCAAGATTTGTTTTGCTTTATTGACATCTGCATCAGCAATGGCTGGGGCTGGTTCTTGCCAAGGTGGCCCGCTAGGATAACCATAAACACTAGACCCATAGCCCCACAAAATTGCATTTACTAATGTCTGGCGGTTAATTGCATAGTTGATTGCTTGGCGAATTGCTCGGTCTGACGTGACGTTATTTCCAGTGGGATAACCTTGAGCATTTTTTTGTCCAGTATCGGGGGCAAAAGGTAAGATCGTGACAGTATGATCTAAAGTCGGAACTTGGTATAATTGCATTCTGGGGACAGAATGCTTTGCCAAGGGATAGGGAATTTTGGCAATTTGAGCGCGACCCGATTTAGCCGCCGCAAAAGCAGCATCTCCTTGGGTGAACAAAAACACAACACGCTTGATGCTGGGTTTGTTCCCGTAGTAGTAAGGGTTAGCTTCCAAAACGATTTGTTCTCCCTCAACCCACTGTACTAACTTGTAGGGGCCAGAACCAATAGGATTGCGGTTGTATGTTTTGCTGTGGGCGTGTTTGGGGACAATCCCTAAGCTGGCGAGTTTGTCAACAAAGATGATATTTGGTTTTTTAAGATGTAATTTCACCTCGTAATCGCCTGTGACTACGGCTTTGTCTAGAAATTTTTCTAAACCATTATCTGCCTCTTTGTTGAAGGTGTAAGCAACATCTTCTGCTGTTAAGGGTTTTCCATCACTGAAGCGGACATCGGGGCGGATTTTTACTGTCCAGACTTTGCGATCGCTACTCAATTTATATTCTTGAGCCAAATCCATGATTAGTCCTTGATTAAGGTCACGCCTCAATAAGCGACTTTGCAATAATGGGTCGCCGTAACTATCCCAAGACCAACCATCGGTGGGATCAAATCCCTGGCGGAAATTAACGTATTCATTCCATCCTAAATCCATGACAATTTTATCTTTAGGAACAGAACGAGCTACTGCTGCGTTGAAATTTGTAGTATTTTGGCTACAGGCAGTTAGACTTGTGAGTAAAATTCCCCAAGTAGCGAACGCTAGCTTTTTCATCTCCTGCCAATGACACAGCATTGGCTTGGAAATGACAGCTAAGAAATATCTTTGCATAATTTTTAAACTAGTACGATCCATCAAACTCTCAATCAAAATTTGTATGAAAAGCTACCAATAACCGTAAATGGTTCTTGGGGATTAATTGATGAAAAATCATTAGCATCATAATAATCAATATCAAAGAGATTTTTGAAGTTTAGGCGTGCCTCAAACTGACGGCGGCGATAGAATAATGCTGCATCTGTACGGACATATGAGGGTACGGTGACTGTGTTAGGCAGTCCACCTTGGCGCTCGCCTACATACACTATCCCCAAGCCTGCACCCAACCCTTGCAGATTGCCACTTTGAATTTCATAAGTTGTCCATAGACTCGCGCTATTGTAAGGGACATTCGGTAAGCGATCGCCAACCGGAATGAGATTATCTTCTGTCACCTGTGCATCGGTATAAGCATAGTTAGCAATGATTTTCCATCCAGGTGATATTTCCCCAGAGATATCCAATTCAACCCCCCGACTGCGTTGTTCTCCTGTTTGGATTCTGTCAAAAAAGTCATCTGAGTTCGGGTCTGTAGTAGCAACATTCTCGCGTGTAATTTGATATAGTGCTAGACCTGCTAATAACTTTTTATCGAATAACTCCTGCCGAATTCCCACCTCTAATTGCTCCGAAGTGACTGGCTCAAAAGGTTCCCCGCTGGAGTTTCTACCAAAGATTTGGGGTGTGAATGAGTTTGACCAGCTGGCATAAAGTGTTGTCGTATCGCCAGGCTGATAAACAATACCAAATCTCGGTGAAAATTTACTATCACTTACTTCATTAATGCTAGTGTTTGTTTCGCGGTCTTCGTAGAAGCCATTAACATTATCAAAGCGCACTCCTGCTAAAATTTTCAAACTAGGCAGCACTTCAACAATATCCTGAAGGTAAATACCAAGGGTATCATCACCGTATGCCTCGTTAGAGTTTAGTGAAAGTGCTGCTGTTGGTCTAGCACCGTAGATTGGATTAAAGATATCGATGGGAGCGATCGGCGCACTAGAGAAGGTATAGGCATACTCCAAGCGGGAGTAATCCACCCCAAACAGCAGATTATGCCGCACAGAACCAGTATTGAACTTTCCTAAAATTTCATTTCTCAGGGTGAGGTTTTCCAGATCGTTAGTGCGTCTAGTAAACTCCCGATTCAATGTGCGACGATCTGCTTGCAGTCTACCACTACGAGTTGCTCCCTCATCAAAAACATCTTGCCAAAGTGTATTAAATCCTAATCGATACTGCCAGTTATCACTAAACTCATGTGAAAATCCGAGTACGAGGGAGTGAGCAGTGAATCTTTCACTGGCTAAATCTGGTTCACCCAGATAGGTTTTCGGGGAAATTTGTAAAAATTCTGGCTCGGCTCTAAATATTTCATCATCAAGGTAATCGGCATCAACATATTCGTAATCAAAACTCAAAGTAGTACGTGGACCGATGTTCCAGGTCAAAGATGGCGCAATAAAAAAGTTTTCGTAGTTAAGGAAGTCACGAAAACTCCCCTGATCTTGATAAGCGACGTTGAGACGATACAGCAGCGATTGATTTTCTACCAATGGGCCTGTTAAATCGACTTCACCACGATAAAAGTCGAAACTCCCAACAGTAGCTTTGACTTCATAACGTGGTTCGTCAAGGGGTTTTTTCGTCAAAATATTCACAACACCTGACTGAAAACCACCACCATACAAAGCCGCTGCCGGTCCTTTAAGTACCTCAACTCGATCGATATTGGCCAAATCGCGCGGAAAACCGCCCTGACTCCGAAATCCATTGCGGAGATTTTCAAATTGATCGGAGAACCCACGAATGATAAAACCCGATGTCCCAAATCCATCTCCACCTGTTATCCGTTGGACACCACTGACATTATCAGTAAATTCATCTAAACGTACTACTCCCCTATCTTCCAGAACTTGGCGCGGAATTACCTGAATTGATTGCGGAGTGTCCTGAATAGGAACTTCAATTCTTGTCCCCGTGACAACGAGTTCTATTGGTGGTTCTTCGGCTTGTTCTGTGGTGTTTGCAGGAGGTGTATCCGGCGTTTGTGGTTGCTGTGTGGAAGTTGTAACTGGTGTGACAACAAAAATTAGACCTTTATCGCTCTCATATAGCTCAACTTTCGGTAAACCCATCTCACCCGTCACCGTGACTCGGATGGTATTTGCATTTTGATTTGTCACCACAACATCAGTAATTCCCGCAATTGGTTTTTCTTGACGGAATAATTCACCAGTACTTAGCTTCAGTTGAGCGTTAGGAATATCAACGATAAAATTATTTCCTTCACTATTAGCTACTGCTTGCAATTGCTTAGGTAATGGTGTTTCTAAAATTACTTCAAAACTATTCTCGCTGGTGTTTAAGTTTACTCCTGTTACTAATATGACTTGATTTTGCTGCTGTGCTAGCAAGTCTTTGGCGCTGGTGTGGGGACGTTGAATATCACTTATTCGGGGAATCTGTGTAATAGGTACTTCTGCTTTTGTTCCCTCTTTAGAGACTGTATACTCTGGATTTAAATTAATCTTGACTAACTTTTCTTTTTCCTGTGCTTGTACGGACTCAGAACATAGCAAACAGATAATTCCTGCAATCCATAAACAACTAAAATGTCTTAGCTTCAAGATTTTCCTCCACTCCACAATCTGATAAATAGACACAGACAATTTCAGCCCACAACACAAAAGTCTTATGAGTTTTTGACCCTTATAATGCTGTAATAGCTGTAATATTTTTAATAATGATAATGATTATCATACTATTTCCGTATAAGAAAAGAAAAAATAAATACATTTTTATAAATTTTTACAATTTTGAAATTAGAGCCTTACTTTCTTGGCATTATTCTATCTAAGTATCTTGGGACGTGAGAACCCCTGGTTAAAAACCAGGGGCCGAAATAGATCCAGCAGAACCAGTTGCCAAACAAATAGTAGAAACTCCAGATGTAAAACCGGAAAGTCCTCAAGAAATTCCCCAGAAAACTCCTATTCAAAATAAAGTTAATCCGGCAATACAATCACTAGAAAAATGTCCCGATCAACCATTAAAGTCAGATAATCTAATTCCTTAAGATAACTCCCCACCCCTAATATCTGGAGAAACTCCTTCAGAATTAAAGTCTAATAATGAAACTCCTTCTAATAATCAAGTTCCTAGTTCTGAGAATCAAACTGTAGGTAATTATAATGATTCTAAACCTGTTGATCGAGGTTCTGAAAATAGTAATGAGACTTCTAAGGTAATTACAGATATAGGAGTGGGGAAAATCATAGTATCGATCCGCATCAAAGCCTTGTAATTACTACCTCACAAGGACTTGAAACCGATTATTGTAGATACGGGTTCAACGAAAAATTAGGGTTTGAGATATATACACAAATTTTATTATTAAAGTTGCTTCGATCCCAAATACAGTACCATACAATGATAATGATATTCATTATCTAGGAGAATAAGATGACTGCCCAAACATTGGATACAATCCCAGTAACAGTTTTAACTGGCTACTTAGGAGCAGGAAAAACAACTTTGCTTAATCGAATTCTTACCCATGAACACGGAAAGAAAATCGCCGTAATAGTCAATGAGTTTGGGGAAGTTGGTATTGACAATCAATTAGTTATTGATGCCGATGAAGAAATATTTGAAATGAACAACGGTTGCATCTGTTGTACAGTACGCGGCGATTTAATTCGCATTTTTGCTAATTTGATGAAACGTCGTGATAAATTTGACCATCTGGTCATTGAAACTACTGGATTAGCCGACCCCGCACCTGTAATTCAAAGTTTTTTTGTTGATGAAGATATGCGGGAGAAATTGAGTTTAGATGCTGTAGTTACCGTAGTTGATGCCAAACATATTTGGCAACATTGGGATGCCGAGGAAGCCCAAGAACAGATTGCTTTTGCGGATATAATTTTACTTAACAAGACCGATTTAGTTACTCCAGAACAACTTAATGAATTGGAAACCCGCATCCGAGGAATGAATGCGATCGCAAAAATCTACCGTACACGCAATTCTGAGTTAGAAATAGATGCGCTGTTGGGAGTACAAGCTTTTGATTTAGATCGAGCTTTGGAAATTGACCCAGAGTTTTTGAGTGAATATGCTCATGAACATGATGAAACAGTTTATTCTATTGCTTTGGTAGAAGAAGGAGAATTAGATGGCAATAAATTAAATCAATGGTTAAGTAATTTACTACAAACCAAAGGTCAAGATATTTTCCGGATGAAAGGTATTCTAAATATTTTTGGAGAAGATGCCAGGTTTGTTTTCCAAGGAGTACATATGTTACTAGATGGTAAAGCAGACCGATTGTGGAAAGAAGGCGAAAAACGCAAGAATGAACTGGTATTTATTGGTCGCAATTTAGATGAAACTCAGTTAAGGAAGGATTTTTTAGCCTGTATGGTGTAGTTTCAGTTAACCATTGTAACATAATTTTTGGCGTTGCTAATTAAAAGTATCAATAAAAATGTTTTAATTGCCGTTATTAGCATCTTCTAGCGCAGAAGGTATAGTCATTTGGGAAAAACAAGATGATGCATCTTTGGGTTGGGGTGCGATTATATTAAGCAACCATTTCAATACTGTTGAAGCAATACAATTTGCACCCGATAGCTTGATGCTTGCTTCTGCTGCTGCTGACGGTTGGCTTTGTTTGTGGAAGAAAGCAAAAAAATCGCGCAAACTCTCCAAGGTGCTGACAAGGGGTTTTCTTCTGTTGCATGGCACCCCCAAGGTAATAAAATTGCTGCTGGAGGTCAAAATGGAGAAGTAATAATTTGGTCTAAAGGTAGTCACGGGGTTGGTTTTGGTTGAAAATTGATATTCCCGTCAAAATTCTGAACAGTTAATTATTTATCAGCTATATGAATAAGTTTTGTAGATTACTCCCGAACCGGCTCTATGATTACCGATTAAAAAACCGATGCTTGACGCAGAAAGCACAGAGGAAAGAAGTAAAGAGAGAAGGTAATTTTAGAGCGGAATAGGAGTATTACTTTATGTTAAGTCGTAGAAAAGACCTACACGATAATGATTATCATTATTTGGGACAATTACGTAGGATAAAAAATGTCGCTAGATTTTAATGAGAATCTTGTTGAAGAAGCTGTTGGTAATTTCAGCCCAGCAATCTCTACTGCTGCTACCAAAGATTTACCTTTAAATAATAACGTATGTTTGATTGAAGGTGAACAAGCAATACCAGTAAATCAACTTCCTCAATCTTGGCAAGATATTTGTGCAGCTACTTCTAATACAAAGCTTTCCGATCCCCAAGCATATGTGAAGATGGCACAATTATTTCTTTACAAAATGTCTAATGGCGATGTAGATTTATTTAATGAATCGAAATCAGAACATCTCAAGCCCGCTTTTTGTGAAATTTTTGGTAGTCTTGCTTGGGAAGCACTTGAGTTTTATGGTGAAGACTTTAAAGTTGATAAATATCCTAATTTTGACTTGATTGAAAAGGAAATTTCTTCAGAAGAAGATTACGACGAACGCAAAAAGATAGTAGAAATAGGTAAGGCTCTTTTTCAAGAGTTCGGATACGACTTACCCGCATCTTTTTATCACGTACATTTAGCACCTATTTACAGAGAAGAAGTCTCAGAAATTCGTCCGTTGAGATTTTCAGAGCCAGATAAAAACCATGCTCGTGCGTGGGATGCTTCTTTACACGGTCAAAAAGTATTTCCTATTCAATTAACCGTGCAAAGTATATCTTCTAAACACGGATTTTTCCAAGAGCATGGTTGTGGATGTAACCACGCGATGACGAGAGTTGGTGCTACAGATACCGCTTTTGATTATCAGATCCGTCCTTCCATGCGAACAACGTGGATTAGAGATTTTATTTGGACAATATGGTATGAGTATGCATTTTTTAAATTTACTCCCGTAACTCGTTTCTTAATTGGTTAGTTATTGGTAAAACAATAATAAGCAACACAATTATCAAAATATCCTGGAGGAAGCAGATTCTTCAGGATTTATTTTTTGCTAATTTAAGTAGACCATTGTATCTAGGACTTAGCAAAAAGGCATATTAAACTTGTAGGGGAGGCAAAAAGCGGTGTAGATACTCTTCGGGCTTTATTGCCGTTGCTGTGACACTTAATTAAAATTTTGACTTAATAATAGGGGTTGTAGTGTCATGCACTATCCGAGTTTTGTGACACTTGCGGCTATTTCTGATATTAATAACCTCAATTAATAATGTTGACAAGTTTATTTCAAACAAATAAACAAATTATCTTCCCAAAGAAAGATTTATAGTGAAAATGATTTTCATTCTCAAATAATATGCTATATTAAAAGCGTTTTCAATAACGAGAATTTTAAAAATGTTTAATTCTTCAAAATCGGCTTATCCCAGCCATTCTCAAATGGTAAAAAGCCTTTTTTCAGAAGCATATAAAACTGCAAAGCAAGGCTTGTGCGGCGATAGAGTTTTAGCAGATAATAAGACTGTAGAAGACAGGCTACAAATATGTTCAACTTGCGAAAAGTTTAATGCAAAAGAGAAACGTTGTACTGTTTGTGGATGCTTTATGATGGTTAAAGCTAATCTGGAAGCTTCTAATTGTCCGGATGATAAATGGTAAAAAAATGCATAGATACTTATTTTCTTAAGCTGACTTAGCTTGATTCTGAACAATATTAGATTTAATAATGGCTTTAAGCATTTTCTCACTAGCCATTCTTGCACCTGATAAATTTCGGGCTGTCGGCCCGATTTGCAAAGCCGCTAAACCACCCATAATAAATAACGAACAACCATGCCAACCCAGGTTATCATCTAAAATAGGTAACCCATTTACTACAGGAATCGGATATGCCCCGATAATTTCCTTCAATAAGGGTTCGGAGTTGACATCGAAATAGGTTCCAGTAGATAACCAAATGCGATCGCATTCATATTTTCCATCAGGAAATTTCACCAACCAATGATTATCTATCCATTGGGCCTTAACTACCTGAGTATTTTCAAGGATTCTCAACTTACCACCACGTACTTGTTGCCGTAGTTTTATTCCCATTGCAGGTGTCATCGAGCCACCGTTTCTTGCTTGCTGAATCATTGCAAAGCGTTTCGCAAAATCTGGTTCTGCAAAAAATCCTCTGAGATATTTTGGTCCTAACCAACCAGCATCCGCATCAAATATTTTTTCTTGCATCTTTCGTCGGATAGATATTTGTACTTCTGCTCCGCGAGATATTGCACCTACCGCTAAATGTCCGCTTGTCAGCCCTCCACCAATAATCAATACTCTTTCACCAGCTAAATGTAGATTGCGTAAATCTATTGCTTGGGAATGAATAAGCCTGTCTTGGGGATAGTTTGCATTAATCTGATTTACCCAATCAGGTATTTGTAGTTGACTGCTACCAGTTGCTAATACTACCCGACGAGCCATAATCGATTTTCCCGAATCCAACCACAGACGAAACCGGGAAAGTAAAGGATTACGTAATGGTTGGATTCTAATTACCTTTTCACTTACAACTATATTCTCTAAATCCCAACGGCGAATTATATCCTGAGAAAAATTATTAAACAGTCTAGTTCCTGGTAAATCGTAGGGAGGGAAAAATTCATTCCCGCGAGACTCTGCGAATTTACGTAATGCAAAAGGATTGGGATCGCAATGGTGAACCGCAGGGGAACGTAAATGCGGTATTTCTAATGCTGCAAACTGTTGCTCCCATTGACTCATCCATTTCCCACTAGGGTCAAATACTGTAATTCTAGGACGGATCTTTTGCCGTTTCTGTAGCAAATGAGTAACTAAAGTAAGAGCGTGAGGTCCAGCACCAATAATTGCTAAGTCAATTCTTCTCAAAAGGTGTGGTATGTTACTTTCCATAAATCTTATATATAATGATAATCGTTATCATGGTAACATTAGATTTTAGAAAGATGTCTAACTTTTTTAGAACTATTTTTCTTTCTTCTCGGACGAGTTAATATACCTTGCGAAGGGCTGAATAATAATGCTAATAAAAATAACCCGCAAATAAATAATACAATTGATGCACCCGAAGGCACGTTTTGATAATAGCTAATATATAAACCGCCGACGCTACCAATAATACCTATTACCGAACCTAAATACATCATGTGATGTAATTCTTTAACTAATAAATAAGCCGTAACTCCAGGACCTATTAATAAAGAAATTACTAACACTACTCCCACAGCTTGCATACTGGCAATAATTGTTAACGTAATTGCTGCCGTCAATCCAAATTTAATAATATTTGTCGGCAATCCACTGGCTTGTGCGCCTAATGGGTCAAAGGTGTAAAATAGCAATTCTTTATAACAAAATTTAACTAAAAATAAGGTAATAAATGTAATAATTAAAGTTCTAAAAACATCTTCTGTTGTCACCCCTAAAATATCGCCAAATAAAAATGATGCAAATCAACTTTACTTTTCAGTACGCTAATTAGCATAATACCCAACGCTAAAAAACCCGAAAAAACCAAAGCCATTGCAGCATCGATTTTAACCCGAGACTGCGATTCTATCCAAGCTATAACAAAAGTACTGAAAGTCCCGCATACAAAAGCACCCAAGAAAATATCAATGCCAAGAAATATTGCGATCGCAATTCCGGGTAAAACAGCATGAGCAATTACATCACCAAGTATTCCCTGACGCTGTACTATTAGATAAGAACCAACTACAGAACAAAGAATGCCCAAGCTTGCAGCAATAATTAGCGCATCTCGCATAAAACCAAAACTAAGCGGTTCCAAAAGCAAATTCAACATTATGAATAACTGATAATTGTTTATTGAGAATTGAGAATTGTCTAAGCTGATTTTTCTTGTCGATTTAAAAATAAAATATTATTGCCATAAGCACGCTGTAAATTTTCGCTTGTAACAACTTCTTTCATTGAACCATCAGCGATAATATGTTTGTTTAACAATAATAAAGAGTCACATTGAGCTAAGGTTTCACCCAAATCATGGGTAATTAAAATCAAAATTTTGCCATCCCTTCTTAATTCATCAAAAATATCAAACATAATATCTTCAGTAGTTTTATCAATTCCCACAAACGGTTCGTCAAAAAATAATAAATCAGCTTGCTGTGCTAGCGCTCTAGCTAAAAATACTCGCTGCTGCTGTCCCCCGGATAACTCACCAATTTGACGGGAACGAAATTCCCACATTCCCACTCTGTGCAATGCAGATTTAACTATTTCTTTAGACTTATGACTGGGTTTGCGAAACCAACCCGTGGTTACAGTACGAGCCATCATCACCACATTCTGTACCGTAATCGGATAATCCCAATCTACTTGGGTTCTTTGAGGTACGTAAGCAATGGAGCGTAATTGCTTATGGATGGGACAGTTACAAAATTTAATAGTACCATCTGAAACCGGAATTAAACCTAGTATCGCTTTGACCAAAGTGCTTTTACCAGCACCATTGGGACCAATGACACCAACCATCTGTCCGGGGAAAACGCGAAAACTGACATCCTCAACAGCCACTACACCCCGGTAATCCACATCCAAATGCTCTACTTCTAGCAATGATTTCTCCTGTATGATAATGATTATTGTTAATGTTAAAAATTTACTTCCCTAACTGCAATAGCTGCTGTATGATAACGATTATCATTATATTGCATTGTTGTTATAAGTGATGTTTAGAAAATTACCTCTTAATAGCATCTGCTTGCAGCAGCGCTGGGTTCCAATGGGACAGGCTTGCGTGAATGCTGTCGCGACATTAACATTTGCTATTGGCTTAATTAGCTGCGGTGAAACCCCATCCGTTAATTCCAACACTGAGACCACAGAAAATACTGCTACGAACACTAGCACCACAACCGGAGAACGTCCTTTAGTAGTGGCAACTACAAGCATACTTTGTGACTTAACCAAACAAGTTGCGGCTCAAACCGTTGACTTGAAATGTTTGGTAGGTGCAGGAGCAGACCCCCATACCTATCAGCCGAAACCAGAAGACCGTAAAGCCATCGAGCAGGCTAATTTGGTTTTGTACGGTGGTTATAATTTTGAACCCAGCATTATTAAGTTAGTTCAAGCTAGCACTAATACAGCTCCAAAAGTTGCGGTACATGAAGTTGCAGTACCCAAACCGATTATTGGGGAAGAACACGACCACGACCATGGGGGAGAACACTCTGAGGAAGAAAAACACTCAGAAGAAAAAGCTCCAGACCCCCACGTATGGCATAATCCTCAAAATGGGGTTCAGATGGTGGAGGCTATTCGTAGTAATTTAGAGAAAGTTGCTCCGAACAATGCAGAGTTATATGCAGCCAATACCCAAAAAGTAACCGAGGAAATCAAACAAATAGATAGCTGGATTAAACAAAATATAGCGACAATACCTGCTAATCAGCGTAAATTAGTCACCACTCACGATGCTTTAGGTTACTATACCCAAGCTTATAACATTAATTATGAAGGTGCGATAGAAGGTTTGAGTACTGAAGCTGAGCCAACAGCAGCGAGAATTGCTGAACTTTCAAAAGAAATTAAACAAGAGAAAGTACCGACAATTTTTGCTGAGAGTACCCATAGTTCTAAACTGATTGAAAGAGTTGCTCAAGAAGCGAATGTGAAAGTTTCTCCAGAAAAACTATATGCTGATGGGTTGGGGGAACCGGGAACGGATGCCGATACTTATCAAAAAATGTTGATTGCTAATACTAAAGCTATTGTTGATGGTTTGGGAGGTAAATACACGGCTTTCTAATAATATTTGCAAGGCGGTATATTGTCGTTTTCCAATATCTGTTTTATTCGTAATCAAGCAATTAATAGTTAATACAGTTTCACCATTAGACAATATATCCACTCTTGCAGATACTCCCTTCAGTGCCGATTCCTATCGTATCCAAGCATCATTAGGAATCAGTAAAAACTTGGTATTAGGTGGTTGGGCTGGCTATACTAATGCTCGTAATTTAACTACATCAGCGGCTTTTCCAGACCGTGGAGAAGCAGAAACATGGAACTGGGCTGTAACTTTAGGATTACCAGATTTGGGTAAAAAAGGTAACTTGGCCCCCATTGAAACCGACAATGATTGCTCGGTGTAGCAGTATTAGTATTAATCTGTTAGCAATCTAGCTTTACGAAAAATAAATGTAATTATAGTTTCTTGTCGAGAAATAATATCTGCTGTCACTTCCATTCCCGGCTGAAGGGGATACTTTTGAGAATCTTTTTCTATGTATGTTTTTATCGGTTCGATACTTACTTCATAGTAAGGTGTGACCGTACTATTGTCATTGGTTAGTGTTGCAATGGTATCGGCTGATATGGCTCTCACAGCACCACTAAGCGTACCGTAATCGGGGTATGGATAAGAAGAAATGCGTAATTCTACTTTACCTTGAGTACAATCTTTGACTAATAAATTATTGCAAACTTGTACTTTACTAATATCTTGAGCAGCAACGCGGGCTTTGATAATTATCGGCGCTTTGCTCGGTGCTATTTGAGCTACAGCATCCCCAGCACTCACCACTTGACCGGAGTTTCGTAGTTCAAGTTTCAAGATAGTTCCGGCTTCTGTTGTCCGAATAATGGTTTTTTCCAATTCATTTTCAATTTTTTTTAGCTCTTTTTGAGCGTTGTAAATTTGGTTTTGCAGTTCGGCTTGCTGTTGCAGTAAACTTTCTTTTTCTTGCTTTAACTTTGCCAAACTTACTACTTGTGTGGCACTCTCTTGAGCAATTTTCTCCTTTGCAATTGATATTACAGCATTGCTAGGGTTTAACATTGCTAATGCTCGCTTTTGTCTAGCATAAGTTGCTGCGATCGCTTTTTGTTGTCTTTGTACCACTTGTCTGTAACTTTCCACAGTCGCTTTTTGAGACTCCAAAACTTGCTGTTGTTGCGTCACTGCTAACTGTATTTCTTCTAATTGATTTTGAGAAATCGAGCCAGATTGAGCTATGGCTTGGTAACGATTGCGTTTGGCGATCGCAGCTTGTAATGCGGCTTGGGTGGCTTTTAATTGTGCTTGAGTTGACTTCAACTCTGCTTGAGCTTTTTGCAATTCATCTTGGGCAATTTTTATATTGGCTGTGGCTTCTTGCACATCGCTAGTTGCAGTTTCTTGCTTTTGCTCATATTCCTGTTGTGTATTCACAAGTTCTGCATTCGCTGAAGCTACAGCACGATTAGAACGATTAGTCTCTGCGGCTGTTTGACTGTCTAAGGTACGAATTTGGGCATTTAGTTGCATTAATTGCTGTTGGTTTTGTTGGATATTTCCCAAAATTTGACTTTTTTTGGTTTGTAACTCCCAAGCATTAAGAGTGGCGATCGCATCTCCTGATTTGACTTCCTGATTTTCTTTGACTGCAATCCGTTCTACTGTTCCGGCGGTAGTTGCTTGGACAATACGCACTTCCCCCGATGGGCGAACTGCACCGCTAGTTCTCACTGTGACCGGATATTGAATCACAGCCGCTAGCAGCATTCCCACCGCCACGGTTGCAAATAAAAATAACCCCCCGCAAGTTTCCCAAGCACTGATGGGAGGAAGAAATTCGTTACTTTGTACTGGACGCAGGGAGTCGGGGTTACTTTCATTAAGCATAACTAAATACCAATTTTTAATTTGTAATTTAAAAAGTCAAATATGGTCTAGATTATAGGGTTTGAATGTGTTGCCAGATTTTAGATAAAAGGTATCTCCCTTTCTGTCTTCTGCTTTTTTTAAGCTAAAAAGCAGCAAAACGCTCTAATTTTAATTTTTGTAAATTTTGATAATCATAATCATTCTTATCATCTGTATAATCTTGACGGTTATTAAGTAAGCTTTTTTACTTGGAGGTAAATACCATGTCGAATTTGGATATCGTCCGTGCTTGGAAAGATGAAGAGTATCGTGCTAGTCTCAGCCCCGAGCAAAAGGCACAACTACCAGAAAACCCAGCTGGGTTAATTGAACTGACAAATGACGATATGTCTTCGTTAGGAGGTGGACTTGTGGCCGACCCAACCCATACCAAAACTTGTAAACATTGTTGCCCGAAAAACTATGAGACTAGTATTGACTTAGCCAGCTAAACGATCGGTAACTGGGGACTAAGGCTGGGTTTTAATCCATATACCTAATCCCCAATCCTTTTTACTGTATAGAGATTACTTTAGTGGTTTGGTGTAATTTCGTTTACGCTTAACTACTAAGCTAGTTCCCAAAACACCAAAGGCGAATAAACTCCCAAATGTTGTGGTTGGTTCAGGTACTTTCGTTGCCACAAACCCATGCTTGACACCCTCAGCATCAAAGTAATAACCAGCAATCTTCCCAGAATCATTTAACCTCTCCGTTTTTAATTCAAGTTCTTACCGATGATGTCTTGATTCGCCGCGATCGCCAATTGTTAACTAGTGTAATCATAGCTGTTTTAACATTCAACTTCATTAGTAGCGGGCTGCGATATGTGCAATCAAATTTAATTGCCCATTTTGCTCAACGTTTAGAATTAGATATGATTTTAGAATTTGGTAGAACCATTTTACGTTTACCACTTCCCTATTATGAAGCTCGTCGCAGTGGTGAAGTTGTCAGCAGAGTCCGCGATATTCAAGAAATCAATCAGTTAATTTCGCAAGTTGGGGTAACTTTACCAAGTCAATTTTTTATTGCCATAGTTTCCCTAGGTTTTATGTGCTTTTATAGTTGGAAACTCACCGCAGTCCCAATCGTAATAGCTGGAGTACTAGCAGTAGCGACTCTAGGTTTCTTACCAAGTATCCGCAAAAAAATTCAAAATGTTTTAGTAATAGGTAGTGAAAATCAAGCTGTATTAGTAGAAACTTTTAAAGGTGCGATCGTTCTTAAAACTACTAACTCGGCTTCCTATTTTTGGGAAGAATTACAAAGTCGTTATGGACAACTTGCCCATGCTAGTTTTCGGGCAACGCAAATGGCAATTATCAATAATAACTTTTCCAGTTTCTTATTTAATACTGGGAAAATTGCTTTGCTGTGGTTTGGGAGTTTATTAGTCATCTAAATTTTTTAAATCCTTGAGATGCAATGTATTTAAACTGTATCCGTATACCCAATGCCTATTGCTTTTGACATCGCAAGCACTTACTTGCAACTCCATTGCATTTTTCCCCATATTTAGGACATCCGGTAGCATAAGTCTCTCGTTCCGATATCTCTCGACAGTATTGACAGATGAAGTTATAGACCCTCGTATGGATAATACGATCGTGTGCTTTGACATTATATTCCCGGACGTGAATTTTCTTGCTTGGCATAGTTTGAATAAAGATCCTAAGTTAATAATGATAATCAATTCTAGCTAAATAATTATAAAAGTAGAAAAGACTTGAATAAAAAAAGCTTATATGACAAGCACTTAAAAGAATTATACAAAAATTAATGTAACATGAACGACTTGTGTTCGATAATCATTATCACTATATTAGGGTAGTTGACTCTTGAGAAGGTTGCGAGAGGATAAGCTGATACATCTAGTTTTTAGATTGAATTGGCAAATTTCTTTTAACCTATGGGTAAACTTGATCGAGAGTCGGTCATTCAAGTTAAGCTTACTCACCGTTTCCTACTCCTTTTTATGGTCTAAATATACTTAAATTACCATGCAAAAAGCAATAAGTTATCAATAAAAAATTTGTGAACTTGATTAATCTCAAATATTACTTAAAAGATTAACACTGACATCAACAATAACGCTGACATTAACATTAACATTGTCATTATTGATTAAAGGTGATTTATCTAAATCGATATCTGAGATATGTGATCGGGTGCTTTTTTCATAGAATTAGCATATAGAGTAAGTTTTTCCAAATTAGTTAGCTTACAAAATGAACCACCAATGGTTTGTATTGAAAAAGTTTTATTGAAACCAGAAAAATGGTGTATAAATAGTAAGTATTTAATTTGAGATAAATACTTATTTTTTGATTAAGCGTAGACTATCATACTAATTTGTTTTCATTCTTAAATTAGCTATAGGACTTCTATTTAATGACAAAAAAGCACAATTATCTGCGAGGTACGGATGAGAATTATTTTTAATTGCCAATCGGGAATACAGTTTATAGTATCAATTATGACTGTATTGGGTATAGTGTCAGGGAATGATAGCGTTACAGCACAACAAATAGAGCAAATCTCAGAATTTCCCCAGCATCAAGGTACAGCAAAGGATTTAGAAATAATTCCAGAATTACCACCTGAAAATACTTCCATTACCAATAATCACACGAATGTGATCGGCGAAGCCCTGCCGCAGGCAATCGCGCAAAATCAACCTGTAAACCAAGAAGCCGATATAGAACTGACAGTCACAGGAGAAATATTAGATCAGCCAGTTTTTACACCGTTTCGTCGTGAAGGAAAGGTAAGAGATGCGACTCGTCCTGTATACGTGATTAACCGTAAGGAAATTGAAACTCAAGGAGCGCGTACTGTTAAAGAAGCGCTGAGATTTGTTCCTGGGATATTACCCGATGGGACTGTAGGAACAGAAATCGGAGGTTTGAGCGGTCAATTTATTCGTGGTTCCAATACCGGACAAGTATTAATATTACTCAATGGACGACCAGTTAATAATCTTGGAAGTGGTGGTTTCGACTTGTCAGAAATTACTACTGATATTGTCGAAAGAATTGAAGTTCTTCCTGGTGGAGGTTCTACCCTCTATGGTTCCGATGCGATTGGAGGGACAATCAATATTATTACTCGTCAGCCCACAAAAGATATTACCACCACCGCTCAACTCAGATTTGGTAGCTATGATTTGAACGAACAAAGCATTCAAAATAGCGGTAAACAGAGTAATGTCTCTTGGTTACTAGGGTATAACCGTACTCGTGCTAACAACAATTTTGATTATTCCATTCCTGAAGTTGACTTTGATGGAACTAGGGAAAATGCCGATGTACTCTACAATAATCTCAATTTACAGGTTAATGCAGAGTTAGGTAAACGCCAAACTTTAAGTTTCAATACGATTTATCTGGCAAAAGATCAAGGGGTTCCCGGTGGTGTTGCAATTCCTCAAATTTCTCAAGCTGCTTTTAACTCACTTACCGATAATAATCGTAAGTACACCGACCAAGTTCTCACAGATTTGACCTGGAACGCAAAATTAGGAAAAGCAGACGATTCCTTATTAACAGCTAGAGTTTATCTAGATTTCCTCAATACTCGCTTTGATAACCGCACGGGAGATATTAGCACCCATCAACAATTTGATAACAACCAAAAATCCTTGGGTTTCCAAATACAGCATAACTGGCAAATTGCTGAAAATCATAATATTGCCTATGGTTTTGACTATCGCAATGTCAGCGCTGAAAATGTGACTCGTAAGCTCGCAGATGGAACAGAAACAGAGAATTACGATGATAGTATCGGACAAGGAGCGATATTTGCCAAATATCTAGTTGATGTGAATCCAGAGGTTCGATTAAACTTCGGATTGCGTCAAGATTTCAATAGTTTGATAAACGGTTCGGTCACTTCTCCAGCGGTAGGTGTGCGTTGGAATTTAGCAGAAACGACTACCGTTCGAGCTAACTATATCCGTAATTTCCGAGTTCCTACCCTATTTAACTTATTTAGTAATTCTCCCTTTGCACAAGGGAATCCAGATTTAAAACCAGAAAGAGGTAATAGTTTTGACATAGGTATTGATCAACAATTAGGGGATATAGGTTTACTACGTTTTACTTTCTTCAACAACACCATATCCGATAATATTGCCTATGATAATATAAATTTTACCTATGAAAATATTGGTAAAGTTCGGACTACTGGGGTGGAACTTGCTTTAAACTTGCAATTAGCAAAAAATTTCTACTTTTCTGGTAACTATACTGCAAATGACCCTAGAATTGTTGAGAGTTCTAATCCCGCAGAAGTTGATAAAGAATTAAGATTTGCTGGAGCTGATAGTATAAATTTAGGACTTTCCTACGAAAATCGTCAAGGTTGGTATGCAGGAATTTTGATGCACTCTTTGGGTAGCTATCCCACGAACAACATTAATACAGAATCTTTAGCAGGTTATACAACTTTTGATTTTAAATTACGAGTTCCCGTAGGTGAGAACCTCGCGGTTAATGGTAGTGTAGAAAATATTTTTGATCGGAGATTCCAGTTATTCCCCGGCTACCCCGATGCAGGTAGAATTATTCAAGTTGGCATGAATTATAAGTTTTAAAATATATCAAATCTAAAATCATTATGAGTAACTATAACCCTTGGGTAACACCACTAAACCATCAAATTACAGAAGACTTACCGATGGATGGTAAGGTTGAATATGAGGATATTGATTGCAGTTGTGACGTTTTATCATCTCTACTCTACACCTTGTTTCAACAAAATTGGCAGCAGGTAGAGTTAGGACACGTTGCTCAAGGTGGGGTTCTAGAATTGGAATTTAACAATCCACCTAAGATTTGTATTCTTTATGATGGTTATCTCACAGTAGTAACAGATGGTTGGCATTTACATCTGTGCATTGATGATAATTTAGGTGGTCCAAATAACCAAACTCCTTTAGAATTAAGAAAACAAAGAAGAGTCAATCGAGCAGCATTTTATCGACGGTTTAATGCATTAGGAAAGCCCCGAAGCTGGGGAATTGAATTTTGGAATGGTGCAGGTGAAAATGTGATGACAATTTTCTTGCCCAATCCTTTAGTTGATGGTGAAAATTTATTACCAGAAGGTAAACCAGATTTATCGAAATTAGCTCTTTATCAGGAGCTAAGAGATATTTATGTATTAGGAAATAAACCGATGCCATTTATCAAAAACCCCTTAAAACGGGCTTATATTTCCGTTTGTACTTCTGGAAGATGTTTACCTTCACGTAATTGGCAACCAACTTTTGAATCCTTAAAAAATGCTGTAGAAAAAGCAGGTTTAGATATAGAAGTAAGAACTTCTGGCTGTTTGGAGGTTTGTAAATTGGGACCAGTCGTATTTTATTCTGAGGATAGGACTTGGTACAGTCGCGTTACTCCAGAAATTTCTGAGACTATTGTAGAAAAACATTTAGTTGAAGGAAATAAAGTTACCGAACATCTTTATCCACCAGAGTCGGTTTAAAGATATTTTAGGAAACATCCTTATATTGTAATTTGACATCTGGGGGGGAGATGTAGCAGTGGTACGTCTCTACATTCAGCATCGCAAAAAACATAATTCTTATCTTTAGCGAACAGAATGAAATTATTTTTCTTCTTTTTTCAGGTTGTATGTGTCGCGGCTTTAACGATTGCTTGTAATTATACGCCAAACTATCAAAAAATATCATCAATTCCTCATCAAAATTGCGTTAAAAATTATAATTCAAAGACAGATTATTTTCCTAATAAAATAAGTGTTAATCATGCTAAGAAATTTTCTGTAGAATATCATAATAATTATAAAGTTTTAACAGTAAAGAATCCTTGGCAAGATGCAAAAACAAGCTTTCAATATGTTTTAGTTGAATGCGGTACACCAGTACCACAAGGATTCAAAGAAAATCAAATAATTACAGTACCTATAAATACAGTTGTATCTCTTTCCACAACTCATTTACCCCATTTAGCTTTCTTAGGAGTAGTAGATAAACTCGTCGGTGTTAGTAATCCGAAAATAGTCAATACAATAGAAGTCGTTGAGAGAATTAAAGCAGGTAAAATCCTCGGATTAGGTGATAATAACGTAAATGTAGAAAGATTATTAGAACTTAATCCCGATTTAATTACAACTTATGGAACGGGAAATCCACAAACAGATAGTTATCCCAAATTATTAGAAGCAGGATTAAAAGTAGCTATCAATGCTGAATATATGGAAAATACACCTTTGGGTAGAAGCGAATGGTTAAAATTTACGGCTCTATTTTTTAATAAAGAAGATATTGCTGAAAAAATCTTTAGTAAAATTAGTAAAAATTATCAAGAAATCGCTGAAGCAGCTAAAGCTATAAAAAAATATCCAAAAGTATTTACAGGATTTAATTTTAAAGGAACTTGGTATGCACCAGGATGTAAAAGTTATGTAGCACAATATTTAGCCGATGCTGGTGCAGAATTACTTTGTGTTGATAATCTTGATGGTAGTATACCTTTATCTTTTGAAGATGTTTTTGAACGTGCTGCTACAGCAGATTATTGGTTGAATGTTAGTCAGTCTTGGCAGAATTTAAACGACATAATTACAGAAGATAATCGTTATGGCGATTTTCAAGCAGTAAAAAAAGGTAATGTTTATAATAATAATGCTCGTTTAAATGAGAATGACGGTAATGATTATTGGGAAAGTGGCATTAGTAATCCTGATATTGTTTTAGCTGATTTAATTAAAATTTTTCATCCAGAATTATTATCTAATCATCAGTTGTTTTTTTATCAGAAGCTTAATTAATTTTAATTATAAGATTTGAACGCAAAATTTTTCCGCAAGTAAACCACGTTTATGTTAATATAAAATTTAACTTCGGTTCTAATGGAGAACAGCCATTAGAGGTAACGGGGAAAGTTCGGTGTGAATCCGGCGCTGTCCCGCAACTGTAAACAAGAAAAATCGTAACCTTGTAAGTCAGAATGCCCGCCGACAAATCAACAAAAACATAGCTAAATCTACGAGGTATAGATGAAGGCATATACAATATTTGTTTGTACGACTTGTGCAAGCAAGTGGGAAAACGGTAAGCGTGTCGGTGAAAGTGGTGGTGAAAAGCTACTTAAACGCTTGAAAAATGATTATCATAATTGGGATTTAAACCAAGAATTTACTATTCAACCAGTCGAATGCATGAGTGCTTGCAATCGCTCTTGTGTAATTTCCTTTGCTTCATCTGGAAAAACTACATATCTTTTTGGCGATATTTCCCCCGATTTAACTCCCCTAGAAGTTAAAGGTGTATTTGATTGTGCAGGTAAGTATTACGTGCATCCAGAAGGTTCTTTACCCTGGGCTGAACGTCCCCAACCGCTGAAGAAAGGTATTTTAGCGAGAATTCCAGCAGTAAATGTTTCTGCAGAAAAGGGAAATATTGAACTGGAACTGTGTAATTAAAGATTTGAGAATTTAATTGCAGCAAAATCTTGTCGTAATTAACTTGCAGTTGGACTCCTGTTTAGACAACTGCTTAAATTCGATTGCAGATATTTTGATATCAGAGATTTGGGTTAATTTCTAAAAAGTTTAAGTCTCAAAGTCTATTTCTTAGGAAAGGATTTTGAGAGAAATTTTCAATCAAAACCCATATCTGATATAGAACTCGCGCACCTTCATAAACTAGGAAATGAAAAATGAAAATTAAAACTGCGACTTTAGGTTATCCCCGCATTGGTAAGAACCGGGAAGTAAAAAAAGCGTTGGAAGCTTTTTGGAGTGGAAAAATCACATCAGAATTGCTATTACAGACGGTCAAAGAAGTCGAGGAAGCTAACTGGAAAACGCAATTAGATACAGGTATCGATAAGATTGGAATTGGTGATACTACACTTTATGACCACATCCTTGATTGGACATTTCGTTTCGGTTTAATTCCCGAACGATTTCAGCAATTTTCTGGATTAGAACGTTATTTTGCAATGGCTAGGGGTAAAGAAGGAATACCCGCGCTGCAAATGACAAAATGGTTTGATACTAACTATCACTATTTAGTTCCGGAGATATCTAATAAAGCATTAACAGCAGATTGGAGTGATTTTGTTGAAAGAGTGAGTCGCGCTCATAAAATCTTAGGTGAACGTACAATTCCTATCGTTTTTAGTCCCTGTACATTGTTACGTTTGAGTAAGTTGGAGATGGATATTGAGCAAGCTGTTTCTGTGTTAACTCCACTTTATGTTAACCTGCTTACCGAATTGAAATCTCTTGGTATTTCTGAAGTACAAATTCACGAACCCGCGCTGGTGTTAGGTGATGCAAATAATTGGAGGGAATATTATCAAACTGTGTATAATTCCCTGGCTAATGTAGGAATACCGTTGAATTTAGTCACCTACTTTGACGACTTGGGCGAAACCTATGCTTGGGTAATGGATTTGCCTGTAAATACAATTAGTTTAGACTTGACTCGCGGATGTAATTTAGAATTAATCAAAACCTATGGTTTTCCTAAAGATAAACGTTTGGGAGTGGGAATAGTCGATGCAAGAAATATTTGGCAAATTCGTCCGGAAGAAGTTATCCCCAAGCTGGAAACTATCAAAGATATAGTCAGGGAATTTGAAGTGCAGCCTTCTGCTTCCTTACAATTTGTACCCTACGACGCAACGCAAGAAACCCAACTTCCCCAAGCTTTACGTAATGTTTTGAGTTTTGCCGAACAAAAGCTACAAGAAGTAGTCTTTTTAGCTCAGAAAATTACTGTTTATGATGCTTGTAACCACGAACCTTTAGTTAATTTCAATCGAGACAATAGCAAAAATAAGTCAAAATTTGACGCGACAAAACTCACGGTTACATATTATAAAAAAGACCAAAAAACAATTGAAACAGCCTGGGAAGAATTTCGCCGTTTTAGCCCGATAAATCAAATAGTTCAGCAACAACTCAAATCACTCACAACCAAAGATTTTGAGCGTAGCATATCCTATGATTTAAGATGTTCGTTACAAATTTCATTACCTGCTTTTCCTACAACTACTATTGGTTCCTTTCCCCAAACATCAGAAGTACGTAAACTCCGAGTTTGTTACAAACGAGGTGAAATCAGTCAGGAAGATTATCAAACAGCGATCGAGGCTCAAATTCTCGAATGTATAAAAATCCAAGAAGAAGCAGGACTTGATGTTTTGGTACATGGGGAATTTGAACGCACCGACATGGTGGAATACTTTGGTCAACAGCTACAAGGTTTTGCTTTCACTCAAAATGGCTGGGTACAAAGTTATGGTAGTCGCTGCGTGCGTCCACCAATTATTTATGGGGATGTGGTTCGCACCCAAGCAATGACGGTAGATGAATTTATTTATGCTCAATCTTTGACAGAAAAACCTGTAAAAGGAATGCTCACAGGTCCGGTGACAATGATAAATTGGTCTTACACCCGGACAGATATTTCTCGTCAAGAACAAGCTTTTCAAATTGCTTTGGCGTTGCGAGATGAGGTAGCGGATTTAGAAGCTGTAGGCGCAAAAATAATTCAAATAGATGAACCGGCTTTACGTGAAGGTTTACCATTGAAAACCGAACGTTGGAATGAATATCTATCTTGGGCAGTGGATTCATTTAAATTAAGTGCAGGAATCGCCAAGCCCCAGACACAAATTCATACTCATATGTGCTACTCAGAGTTTGGCGATATTATCACCGATATCGAACGGTTAGATGCAGATGTATTGTCGATTGAAAATAGCCGTAGTAACAATGAAACGCTGTATGAATTGACAGATGGCGGCTACTCAAAACAGGTAGGCAATGGGGTTTATGACGTGCATAGTCCAGCTATTCCTAGCACTGAAGAAATGTTGTCACAATTGCGGACTGGAATTGCTAATTTACCCGTAAAACAAATTTGGGTAAATCCAGATTGCGGTTTGAAAACTCGGAGATGGGAAGAGGTAATTCCTGCTTTAAAGAATATGGTATCAGCAGCTAGAAAACTGCGAGAGGAAGCCAATGTGACTAAAGGAGACTAACTAATTTTTGCTAGTTGGTTATACGCTTGAAAAAGCCACTTATCAAATGGGACGCAACAATGTTTTTTCTAATATCAAAAAAGTCTAGTTGTCTCGCGTCCTTTTTTCGCTTATTTAGGATAGAATTAACACTATATGATGAAAAATAACGTCACAACATTGACATAACCTTGACACAAACTCTCCGAGAAATAAAACAGTTTGTCTGGTAACATTTCTAAAAAGATACAGAATTACTATATCGCCAAAAAACAAATAATGTGTTACACCTAATTAATTCAAGGAACAGGATGAGAATTATTCTCGTCCATTGAATTTAGAACTGATTGATAATAGCAATCTCTGTATTTGTAGGATAATTAAGTGAAAAAGTTACTCGCTAATTTACCAAGAAAACCCTTAGCTTTTATTTCTCTAGGTTCACTGTTAATGACTGGAAAAATAGCTGTAGCTAACGAAACGGCTAAGAAAGTACAACCAGTAGAACGTCCAGATGCTAACGTTACACCAGTTTCCGGAGAAAGCCAAAAGGCTTGTGTGAGACATTCAAAATTCGGTACATTTTTCTGTGCAAATGCGAACCAATTATCTCATCTAAAAAAGGTAATCCACAAATTGATGCTGCCGATGAAAATAATCAGGATGCGTTACTTGGTGTTACAGATGAAGAAAGTGATGCTGCTGTAAATATGTTTGGTTGCGATTGTGTTGCATCGATTAACTGTTTGCGTAAGCTGCGAAATAGTCTACCGTAAAATTCAATTTACTACGTAATTTCTGATTAATTGTAAATATAGGGTGTAATTACCTCAAAGGTATAGGGCAAGTTGATTTATTTATGTTTTTGTTGTTCCCTATGCCTTTAATTATGAACATATTATTGTTCTTAAAATTTATTTTCAGGTTTTTTATCTTCTCAGACCTAATCATCTTCTGATTTACTGATTTATCTTATTGAAATTATATGAATCGTCGCAACTTTCTGACTTTATTTAGTGTAAGCTTATTCGTAAGTTGTTCGCCTTTATTGTTCGCTGCTAGTTACGCAGCCGAATCCAAACCAAAATCCAAAACCAATCTATCGAAATCTAAAAGATGGATTTCTGTAGGAACTGTAGAAGAGTTAAATCAAGCAGGTCAAATATTAAAAGAGGAATCTCCTTTAGGTGCAATTTTAGTAATTGGTACATCTAAAAGTAAAAACTTGATTGCCGTTAATCCAACTTGTACCCACCTTGGTTGTGCCGTGGATTGGGAAGCAGAAGAAAATATCTTTTTATGTCCCTGTCATGCTTCAGAATTCACTACAGATGGTAAAGTCCAAAATGGACCAGCAACAAAACCACTCTCAACTTATGAAGCTAGGATATTGTTAAATACAGTAATGGTAAGACCTGTTTGATTATTTTAATTACAATCTGATTCAAATATTGCGAATAAGTAAGCAACAGCATCTACCAAACCATTATAGGAGTTTAATATTCAGATAACCTTAGACATCAACTCTCAAGATTGGCAACAAAATTTTATTTCTACCAATTTAATTGCTATTGGCTACAATGCTTGGCTTGGCTATTCTAACGGAGAACGTGGTATTGTTATTTGCAGTACTAATTCACCTCATTTAGGTGTTTCTGGAGAAACATTTAAAGCGCATTTTGTTCCCCGTCAAAATCTTGCACCCTTTCTTAATGCTTGGTTAGCAGCACCAGATACCATACTGTTACAAAGGCATTTTATGAACGGTGATATTCTGCAAGCTGTAGATAGCTATAATCCAGAAAAAGATGCTGTGTTTTTGTTGGAGTATAGAAATCAAGTTGCTTTTTGTTATTTAACTAATTTGCCAATTACACCACCGCAATGTTTCCAAACTGTCCGTAAACAATTAGTGGAATTTCAATCCACTTTTAAATCATTTCAGGCATAAAAAATAGGTTACATTTAGGTTACATTTATATTTTATGACTCTTAAAATAACTTTATGTTTACACGTGATTACAGAACTAATAAACTCGATCAAAACAAACATATAAAAAATAAAAATTACAAATTTCTTATTTTCACAATTTTATTTAGTAGCTTAATTTTCGTATTTTTATTAGATTTAGCTTTAGGTTCTGTCCAGATTCCGATTCAACAAGTAATCATGATTTTGCTGGGGGAAGAATCAGAAAAAGCCGCTTGGACTACTATTATTCTTAAATTTCGCTTACCTAAAGCTTTAACTGCAATTTTAGCTGGTGCTGCTTTAAGTGTGAGCGGGTTACAGATGCAAACTCTCTTTAAAAACCCACTTGCGGGACCATTTGTATTAGGAATTAGTTCTGGTGCTTCTTTAGGAGTAGCTTTAGTGGTGCTTGCAACAAACACCACTGGTGTGGGTATATGGTTGAGCAAATGGGGAATAATCGGTGATTTAAGTTTAGTTATAGCGGCTTGTTTAGGTGCAGCATTAGTCTTAGGAATGGTCTTATTAATATCTCATCGCGTACCCGATTCCATGACGTTACTAATTTTGGGATTACTTTTTGGTTATGCGACTAGCGCTATTGTCAGTATTTTGCTGCATTTTAGCGAAAATAATCAAATCCAATCATATTTACAGTGGACTTTTGGAAGTTTTGGTGGTGTTACTTGGCGACAAATGGTAATTTTAGCACCTGTAATACTGTTAGGATTAATTATGGCTTTACTATTATCAAAACCCCTAAATGTAATGCTTTTGGGTGAATCCCAAGCTCAAACTTTGGGTTTAGCAGTACAACAAATAAGATTTTGGATTATTCTTAGCGCTTCAATTTTAGCAGGTGCAATTACTGCTTTTTGCGGTCCGATTGGATTTTTAGGTGTTGTGGTTCCTCACTTGTGTCGCAATTTGTTTAAAACTGTAAACCACAAAATATTAATTCCCGTTGTCGCTGTCATGGGTGCAATATTGGCTTTGATAGCAGATTTAGTATCCCAGTTACCGGGAAGCGAGACTGTTTTACCTTTAAACTCCGTTACTGCTTTGATTGGGACTCCCGTTGTCATGTGGGTAATTTTACATCGTCGTTCTCGATTTGGTTGAATTACAAAAGTAAAAATTCAAAAATCTAGTGAAAACGATTATCATTATTTTATGCAATAATTATTTTCATTATGTCCTCAGAAAATTCCACTGTTAATAGCAGCTTAATCCAACGTCCCCGTCGTTTACGTCAGACTCCAGGATTACGTAATATGGTGCGGGAAACTCAATTAACTGTAGATGACTTGATATACCCGATGTTTGTCATGGAAGGGGAAAACCAAAAAATGGAAATCTCTTCTATGCCGGGATGTTATCGTTATAGTTTGGATTTATTGCTCGAAGAAATTAAGGAAATTAGTCAATTAGGAATTAATGCGATCGCGCTTTTTCTTCTGATTCCAGAAGCAAAAAAGGATGAAACTGGTACGGAAAGTTACAACCCCGATGGCTTGGTACAAAGAACCGTAAAAGCGATTAAACAAGCTGTACCCGATATAGTTGTGATTACTGATGTTGCTCTCGATCCCTTCAGTATTCACGGTCATGATGGTATTGTTGATGACAACGGAGTAATTTTAAACGACCCCACCGTAGAAATATTAGTGAAAATGGCTGTTTCCCAAGCCGAAGCGGGTACGGATATAGTCGCACCTTCCGACATGATGGACGGTAGAATCGGCGCTATTCGTCAAGCTTTAGATGCCGCAGGATACTTTCATGTGGCAATTTTGGCATACTCTGCGAAATATGCCTCCAGTTATTATGGACCTTTCCGCGATGCTTTGGATTCAGCACCGAAATTTGGGGATAAAAAGACTTATCAAATGGATGCAGCTAATGCTAGAGAAGCTTTAAAGGAAGTAGCCTTAGATATTGCTGAAGGTGCAGATATAGTCATGATCAAACCCGCTTTGGCATACATGGATATTATTTGTCAGGTAAAAGCCACAACAAACTTACCAGTAGCAGCATATAACGTTAGTGGGGAATATGCCATGATTAAAGCCGCTGCACAGCAAGGTTGGATTGACGAGAAGAAGGTAATTTTAGAAACATTGACTAGCATGAAGCGGGCTGGTGCTGATTTGATTTTGACTTATTTTGCCAAGGAAGTTGCTTTGATGTTGCTTTAGTTATTACGGGTGTCTTGGGGATTCCAAGACACGAACCTACTATGCAATTACATTCGAGTTGTAATGCAGTACCATATTACGATCGTGATTTTCATTTTTACCAGAATAACTGCTTAAAACTACTACTATCATGACAAATCAAGAACCTGCTGTTGTTTTCGACAAAGAGCGTGCTTCGTCTTATGATGAAAGATTTGCACGTTTGGCTCCATTCCGCGATGCACTTCATCTGTTAATCCGCCAAATATTTTCAGAGCTTCCTACCGATGCAAACATTCTTTGTGTCGGAGCAGGAACAGGAGCAGAAATGATTTATCTTGCTGAGAATTTTCCACAATGGCGGTTTACAGCGGTAGAGCCTGCGGCACCAATGCTCGATATTTGTCGCCAGAAAGCTGAAGAATGCGGTATTTCGTTCCGTTGCACTTTTCACCAAGGTTATCTCGATTCGCTTCCTGCTTCAAATTCTTTCGATGCGGCAACGTGTCTTCTGGTTTCTCATTTTATGATGCAGCAAGATGAGCGAAGCAATCTTTTCAGGCAAATCGCTGCACGGCTTCATCCTCATGCCTACTTGGTGAGTTCTGATTTGACTTGCGATATGGACACTTCAGAGTATCAAAGCCTGTTGGAAGTTTGGCTGCGAATGCTTAAATTTTCTCAAGTACCTGTTGCGGAAGTTGAAAATATGCGCGCTTCCTATGGAAAAAATGTTGCTTTGTTGTCACCGCAAAAAGTTGAATCGATTATCATCAAAGGCGGCTTTGACTCACCCACATTATTTTATCAAACCCTTCTTATTCGTGCTTGGTATTCTAAACGAACTCCTTGAATTAGGATTTGCCGAAAGCAACATGATCGCGATCGCCTAGAACAGGTACTAGTTTTTTACATAAGTCCCTCTCATATCATTCAACATCAAGATTCTCCCCCACTTTGTTTTTCAATAACTTTTCTCACAACTTCAACTTCCGTTTTCTTGTGCTTGAGTAATTTGTTCGACACTTAATCACATATTTTACCGAAGCCCTTCGGGCAAAAGTCGCGAAGTAAAAAGTAAAAAGTAAAAAGTGATAATATATGCCCGTATTTTGGTATAAAGCCTCGTCTTTTAAAGACGAGTAAAACCGTGCTTGTATCATTATTTGAATCCTCTACCTGAATACGGAGAGGTACTACTTATTACTTCTTACTTACTACTTATTACTTGTGAAAAACGGGGAATTGCTTCAAGTTTTGTTTCTTGCTTAACTATCAATCTCAATTCTTGTCCACGAAAACAGTATCTAAGCCAAAGCTCTCCAAGACTGTGAAAGTACTTTCCCTGCCGACTTTGCAAAAACAAACGTTAACAACAAACCTACTGCTAAATCCGGCAGTATCGAACCCGTTAGAAAAACTAATCCTGCTGCTACAAGAACAGATATATTGGCAATAATGTCATTCCTCGAACATATCCATACAGAAGACATATTTAGATTATCTTTTCGATGTCTAGCTAATAACAGCAAACAGACTAAATTGGCGCATAACGCTATAAATCCAATCGCACTCATAACAGTTGCCTCTGGAGTTACACCCGAAAAGAATTGATAGGTTGCTCTGGCAAAGACTGCTATCGCAAACAAAAACATGATGATTCCCTTCAGAAATGCCGATCCAGCCTGAGCTTTACTACCCTTATTAATGACATACAAACTGCTTGCATAAACCAACGTATCACCCAGCATATCGAGGGAGTCTCCAGTCAAAGATAGCGAATCCGCACGAATACCTGCTCCAAACTCAACAAAGAACATCACAAGGTTGATAAATAAAACTACCCAAAGAACATTAGCTTGCTGTTTTTTCAGCTTCGTTAGCTCACTACCTTTGTTTTGACAGCAGTTATCACTCATGGTTTTCCTCTGATTCAAATAATCTAATATTCAAACGAACATTAGAATGATATCACAAAAAAAGTTCATTCTAACGTTGTTTAGAATGAGTTACTCAGCAAGTTGCTTTAATGTATAGTAAAGAACTTCTGCTATACGTTGGTCTTTAAGAGAATAGTAAGCGAGCTTGCCATCGTTTCTATACTTTAAAATTTTGAGGTCGCGCAGTTTCCGCAGGTGATGAGAGGCAGACGCAATCTTGACATCAAGCAGGGAAGCCACATCACAGACGCAAAGCTCTTGACCATTACTTAGAGCATGGAGAATCTTTAGACGTGATTTATCTGCTAAAGCACCAAAAAGAATTTGAGCATTTTCGAGAATATCATCTTCCGGCAGTGCTTCGCCAACCTGAGTTACTAACTCTAAATTAAAACACCGGGTTTGGCAAATGTCGCTTTCCTTGGCTTTGGTCACAAATCTTGACAGACATGAATTTTACTATTTAATTATAACTGCCTGCCTACCGTGACCTACTGTCCCTAAAAATAGCACGAGCAGTGTTGGGTACATAAGGATTAAGATTCCTCCCCACTTTGCTTTTCAATGGCTTCTCTAACAACTTCAACTTTTAATTCAAGAGCTTGAGCAATTTGTTCTATACTAAAACCCATTTTTAATAAACGGGGAACTGTTTCAAGCTTCCCTTCAAGTTTACCTTCAAGCTTCCCTTCAAGCTTAACTTCCTGATAAAATCTAGTTTGTTGCCACTCGGTTAATCCAAACATCGCTGCTAACTCCTGTCTACTTTGATTTGAGAATTTGTAAATCAACATCCTTTCTACTAATTCTAAAAGCTGCCGACGGTTTGTGACATCAGCAAGTTGGACTTGAGCAATCAAATTTCTTGCAACTTCTACTGCTTCGTCTTCCGGAGCAACTACCATCCCAATAATCCCTAACCCAATTGAGGAAGAAGTATCAGCTAATTCATCCAAATATATTACTTGTATTTGCCCATCAGCTAATGATGTTTGATACGCAATTGGAATACCTGGATCGAGGCTACGTTTTGCCCATAAAACCACTGCTTGCCAGGATTTATCTGGTCTATACTGATTTAAGTAAACGAATGCTTCCGTAATTAATCGCCAGTATAAATTATCATCATCTTGATATTGTACCTCGACGAAATAAATCGGGTCTTGAGGATATTCAGGTTTTGGTAAAAATAAACCATCAATCCGTCGTGCAAGTTCTTTTATCTCCACAGAGGAAAATTCATAGTGTAAAGCTTGGGTCGGAGGTTGTTGCAGTATTTCAAACAATACACTGGGGAGATTTTGTAGCAAAGTGTAAAAGATTGTATCTGTTTTCATTACCGCTTTTTGGTTCCTGGTAGAGCAAATGTATTATACAGTCATGTTTTAACAAATTGTTTCCAGCTTGTAAAAAAGTCTTCACATCAAATCAATTTACGCTATTATGATAATGATTCTCATTCTAGTAACATATGGTCAGTTCATTACCCCAATCTCAGGAAAGCTTAAAAAAAGATACTCAAAAGCTTGAGCGGATTCGTCATACTTGCGCTCATATCATGGCTATGGCTGTACAAAAGCTGTTTCCGGGGACAAAGGTTGCGATCGGACCAGTTACTGATACAGGTTTTTACTACGATTTTGATTGTCCTGTAAGTATTACGACCGATGATTTGGGTAAAATTGAAGTAGAAATGCGACGAATAATCAAGGCAAATTTACCGATTATTCGTGAGGAGGTAGAAAGAGATGAGATTAAAAAAGAGATTGTAACTTTAAATGAACCATATAAATTAGAAATATTAGAACGCATTCCCGAACAAGAGATAATTACCCGTTATTTTATTGGTATTCCTGATGCTAATAAAACAGAATTATCATTATTTAATATAGAAAATTTAGCAAATATAAAAACTAAGCAAACTGATACTTATTGGTGGGATTTATGTGCAGGACCCCATGTAAATTTTACTGGAGAAATTAATCAAAAAGCCTTTGCATTATTAAATGTTGCGGGTGCATATTGGCAAGGTGATGAAACCAAGCCGATGTTACAACGTATTTATGGTACGGCTTGGGAAACTCCAGAAGAATTACAAAGTTATTTACAACAAAGAGAAGAAGCATTAAAACGCGACCATAGAAAATTAGGTCAACAATTAGATTTATTTAGCATTCAAGAAGATGCTGGTGGAGGGTTAGTATTTTGGCATCCTAAAGGTGCAACAATTCGCTACATAATTGAAGATTATTGGCGCAAATCTCATATAGAATCTGGGTATCAGTTATTATATACACCCCATATCGCTAATCTAGATTTGTGGAAAACATCGGGTCATTATGACTTTTATGGTGAGAATATGTTTGATTCGATGGAAGTGGAAAAACAAGCTTATCAAATTAAGCCGATGAATTGTCCTTTCCACGTTCTTACCTATAAAAATAAGCTGCATTCCTATCGAGAATTACCTTTAAGATGGGCTGAACTAGGAACAGTTTATCGTTATGAACGTTCGGGTGCGTTACATGGTTTGATGCGGGTGCGTGGTTTTACTCAAGATGATGCTCATATATTTTGTTTACCCAATCAAATCGCTGATGAAATTTTAGGAGTATTGCATCTTACCGAACGAATTTTATCTGATTTCGGCTTTAATAATTATGAAGTAAATCTTTCCACTCGTCCCAGTAAATCAGTAGGAACAGATGAGGTATGGGAGCTAGCAAATGCGGCTTTAAAATCAGCATTGGATAGTAAAGGTTGGAATTATATTATTGATGAAGGTGGTGGTGCTTTTTATGGTCCTAAAATAGATATTAAAATTCAAGATGCAATTGGTCGTTTGTGGCAATGTTCTACGATTCAGGTAGACTTTAATTTACCGGAAAGATTCGATATGCAATATGTGGCAGATGACGATACCAAACAGCGACCAATTATGATTCATCGAGCAATTTTTGGTTCGATAGAACGTTTTTTTGGCATCTTAATTGAAAATTATGCGGGTGATTTTCCTTTGTGGTTGGCACCGATTCAATGTAGATTATTACCAGTCAGCGATGAAGTCCGAGAATATGCTGAATCTGCCGCTAAGGAGTTGCATAAAGAAGGATTAAGAGTAGAAGTTGATAGTAGTGGAGAAAGATTAGGTAAACAAATTCGCAATGCACAATTAGAAAAGATTCCTGTAGTAGCGGTAGTTGGGAAACGAGAGATGGAAAACCAAAATTTAAGCGTGCGTACTCGACAAGCTGGAGATTTAGGAACGTTATCAATCAGTGAAACAATTAGTTGTTTACAGTCAGCTATTGCTTTGAACTCAACTATTTAGTTATTAACTTTAATAATTAACTTCATTCAGCAACTATATGACTTTTTCTTTCTGTAAACAATCTCAAAAAGCAAGTTCTCAAGAAATTCAGCAAGTCAAGAAATGGATTTATCAAGCTTTGCAAATTGATGATGAAATTTCTATTTCTTTAAGTCAGTTACAATGTACAGAACCTGGATGTCCACCAATTGAAACGGTAATTAATGTGATGACTAATCCCGTACAACAATACAAAATTCACAAATCTATTGCCCAAATCGAGTATACAGATATCAGTCTACTCAAGCAGGATAAATAATCTTTGTTGTTAAATTTTATATAATATGGCTTATCACACATTATTTGTTTGCAAATCTTGCTACTTCTCAACTACACAACGCGATTATATGGGTGAAAGAGGTGGTAAAGTGTTATTTACTAAATTACTCGAATTGCATCAACAATGGTCATTAAAATCTGAATTTTTAATTGCAGAATTAGAATGTATAAGCGCTTGTAAAAGACCTTGCGCTGTTGCACTAACTGCTCCCAATAAAACTAGTTTAATGTTTGGTGATTTACCACCATTAGCAAGTGCAGCAGATATATTAAAACTATGCGAAAAGTATCATTCTAGCCCTGATGGTATAGTGCCACGAAACCAACGACCAGAAGTTTTGCGAAAAGGAATATTAGCACGAATTCCCGCACCAATAGAAGATTAATTTTTTTTAAATTACTTCTATCGAATTTACAAAAATCTAACGTAATAATAAATCAAAGGAGAAATTATGACTCAACTAACTGCACCTAAATCCGATATCATTCCTAATATTCCCAAACGGGGAATGCCTGTTACTATCATTACAGGATTTTTGGGTAGTGGTAAAACCACATTACTCAATCAAATTCTGAAAAATAAAGACAATTTGAAAGTCGCTGTACTTGTCAACGAATTTGGTGACATTAATATTGATAGTCAGTTACTCATTTCTACAGATGATGACATGATGGAATTGAGTAACGGCTGCATTTGTTGTACTGTTAATGATGGATTAGTTGATGCCGTTTATCGAGTTCTAGAAAGAGATGAGCGCGTTGATTATATGGTCATAGAAACGACAGGTGTAGCCGACCCGTTACCGATTATTTTAACTTTTTTAGGTACAGAACTCCGAGATTTTACTAATGTCGATTCTATTATCACTCTTGTTGATGCAGAAGCCTTTAATAGCGAACATTTTCAAAGTGAAGCTGCTTTAAAACAGATAACTTATGGTGATATTATCCTCCTTAACAAAACTGATTTAGTTGGTGAGGAAAAACTATTAGAATTAGAAAGTTTTATTCAAGATAATAAAGTCGGTGCAAAAATTCTCCGCACTTCTTACGGTAAAGTCGCTTTACCACTAATTTTAGATGTGGACTTGACTCCAAAAGATGAATATTCTTCCTTGATTGAGGAAGATAGTCACGAACATCATCATCACCACGACCACGACCATCATCATGAACATCATGACCACGGACATCACCACCACCACTCAAATCATTTAGAAAATGACGGATTTGTTTCCATCTCTTTTCAAACTGATAAACCTTTTGATGTCCATAAATTTGAGACGTTTCTAAATGAAACAATGCCAGAAAATGTGTTTCGAGCCAAGGGTATCCTCTGGTTTAGCGATAGCGAACTACGACATATTTTTCAGCTTAGCGGTCCTCGGTATCAGCTTGATGCTGATGTATGGACTACCGAAAAACGTCAAAATCAGCTAGTTTTCATTGGTCGTGACTTGCAGCGTGAGGAAATATACTCTCAGATCAACGATTGTTTACTGTAATTTGATTAATGCACCCTAGCAGTATTTTTTGTATATCTACTAGGGTGTTAATGAATCGTGAGCTAATATTCATTAACCAAAAAACTTAAATAATGACTTTATCCTTTCGTTCTGAATTAAATTCTGCTGAAGTTTCATTATCAACACAAAATCAACCTAAGATTACAGATGAAGAAATGATGCAAGCTGTGAGAACTTTACTACTGGGATTAGGGGAAAACCCAGATAGAGAAGGACTCAAAGATACTCCTAAAAGAGTTGTAAAAGCTTTACAATTTTTGACCAAAGGATATCATGAATCATTAGATGAACTGTTAAACGGCGCAGTATTTACAGAAGATGCTAACGAAATGGTACTGGTAAGGGATATTGATATTTTTAGTTCCTGCGAACACCATATTTTACCAATCCTTGGTCGCGCCCATGTGGCTTATATTCCTAATGGGAAAGTCATTGGATTATCAAAAATTGCCCGCATTTGTGAAATGTATGCAAGACGTTTACAGTTACAGGAAAGATTAACTTTACAAATAGCTGATGCGCTCCAAGGTTTACTCAAACCCCAAGGTGTAGCAGTAGTTGTAGAAGCTAGTCATATGTGTATGGTAATGCGTGGTGTGCAAAAACCTGGCTCTTGGACTGTTACCAGCGCAATGCGTGGTGTATTCGCAGAAGATGCAAGAACTCGTGAGGAATTTATGAATTTGATTCGACATAATGCTAATTTTCATTAATGTATAATTTTAGGTAATGGTCAACAAAATCTCGCCATTGCCTGCTTTCCTAATTTTGGGGTTCGCAGGTAGTGGAAAAACTAGTTTAATTAAACATTTGAGCAATCAAACTGGAACTACTGTAGAACATATACAAAGTGGTTCTTCAGAACTCGGTAGTGGTTGTATTTGCTGTAGTGGACTCAAAGATTTAAAACAGTTAATTAAAGATTTACTTATTGATAGAGAAAGCGAAAAAACTGAATTTCAGCAATTGTTTATCGAAGCTAGTCATGAAACCGATCCAATTCCAGTAATTAGAACCATTCGTCAACACTTTCCCTCAGCAAAAATTTTTTTGAAAGAAGTTATTACAGTGATTAATGCAGCAAACTATCCACCTAAAAATGCAGAAAGTTATTTAGTTACTAATCAAATATTCTTTGCTGATAAGATAGTAGTTAATTATTGCGACACCGCAACTGATGAGCAAATAAATAAATGCCATAAGCATATTCGTGGAGTGAAATGGCAGCCAATATTTAATGCTATTCAAGGAATTGTTAATACCAATGATTTTCGCGTGCCTTCAACAGTAGAAGCATCTACGGGTGTTTCTACTGTAATTTCCTTTTCCTCCTAAATTGATTGATAATTGATAATTAAAATTACCAGTTATTCTTTAATGGTAAAAGTTTCCCCGAATTGACCCGTACACACAATCCAAAATCTGTCTTGGAAAGTTTGGGGGACGGAAACCGACACCCCCAACTTTCCGCAAAATCCAAAATCTAAAATCGGATGACTCTGAAAATATACAATACCCTCACCCGTCGTAAAGAAACCTTTCAACCTTTAGAACCAGGAAAGGTCAAAATGTACTGCTGTGGTGTCACCGTGTATGATTATTGTCACCTGGGTCATGCAAGGTCTTATATTGTTTGGGATACGGTGCGACGCTATTTAAAATTTAGCGGTTATGAAGTGCATTACCTGCAAAACTTTACCGACATTGATGACAAAATTCTCAATCGCGCTAACGCTGAGAATACATCAATGGAAGAAGTTTCTCAAAAGTACATTCAAGCCTACTTTGAAGATATCCGTCGCTTAAACGTCATCGATGCATCTGAGTATCCCCGTGTGACTGAAAATATACCCGCAATTCATCAGTTGATTGCAGAATTAGAACGAAAAAACTATGCTTATGCCGTAGAAGGAGATGTATATTATCAAACAGAAAACTTTCTTAAATATGGCAAACTTTCCGGTAAGCAATTAGAAGATATGCAAGCCGGGGCAAGTGGTAGAGTTGATTTAGAAGATTTATCCCGAAAGAAGAAACATAAACCATCTGACTTTGCCTTGTGGAAAGCAGCAAAACCGGGAGAACCCGCTTGGGAGTCACCTTGGGGAATGGGAAGACCGGGATGGCACATTGAATGTTCGGCAATGATTCGTGCTAATTTGGGAGAAACCATTGATATTCATGGTGGTGGTGGTGATTTGGTATTTCCCCATCATGAAAATGAAATTGCTCAATCAGAAGTAGTCACGGGTAAACCACTTGCTAATTACTGGATGCATAACGGTATGGTGACTGTGAATGGTGAAAAAATGTCCAAGTCTCTAGGTAATTTTACGACCATTCGAGAATTGCTTGAGCGACCGATCGACCCAATGGTGATCAGATTATTTGTATTGCAAGCCCATTACCGCAAGCCTTTGGACTTTACAGAAGATGCTATTTCTTCCGCTCAAAATGCTTGGGAAACTCTCAAAACTGGTTTGTTATTTCGACATCAGTATGGCGAAAAATTGAGATGGAAGGAAACAAATCTAAATCCAAATGAATTGCAAAATTCTCAGATAAACAGCTTCCAAACAGCAATGAATGATGATTTTAATACACCTGGGGGATTAGTCGTATTATTTGAACTAGCCAAAAAACTGCGTCGGAATGCTAATATCATCACCCATCAAGGTAATACTGAAAAACATACAGAAAAGTTAAAGCAAATGTGGCAAACTTTAGTGACATTAGCAAAGGTTTTCGGACTGGAAATTTTATCTCCACCAGAAAATAAAAACGCATCCGAAGTACTGAGCAATGCAGAAATTTTAGCTTTAATTGAGCAACGGCAAGATGCACGTCAAAATCGTAACTTTGCTTTATCCGATTCTATTCGCGATCAATTACAAGTCGTAGGAGTGAATCTAATTGACCAACCTAATGGGGAAACTCGCTGGTATCGGGAATAATTGAAATAAGTTACAGTTGCTTTTTAGATCGCAAGCATTTACTCGCGACTCCATACTCTTACAAAGACACTTCATGAACGGTCATATTCTTCCGTATTATTTAATTATCATGTCCTAGCGGAAGGTACATACAATTTTAATCCAGCCGCAAGAGTATAGAAAATCGTATGTATTAGATTGCTGTCACACGATTTGCAAGCGATGCTGTTTAACCCTAAGTGCTTAGGGTTGGTTAGAACCTGTTAATTTTTTTATCTACTATCTCTAATTACTTAGGAAGTCTTGTTCTAACTTGTCTTTTGCATTTTTCGCACGAGAACAAGCCCAATTTTCAGACATAATAGCAGGAAAACCTTTTCTTATAGCTTCTGGACAAACTGCATAAATAGTTAACTGATACCAATTTTATATGAAGTTGCATATAATAGAGAAAACAAACTAGATAAATTAAAATAACCATGAGCCGCCCGTTTAAGATTGAAATCGCACAGAGTGAAGAAGAACTTAAAAAACGTTTACAAACAGTCAAGTTAGGGAAGCAAAAAGAAAAACTACAGATGCTGTGGTGGATAAAAAGCGGGCAAGTTAAGGAGCAGCAAGAAGTTGGTAAACGCTTGGCGAAAGATAGCTCAACTGTGACAAGGTGGCTGCAAAAGTATAGATCAGGTGGGTTAGATGAATTATTAGAAATCAAAAAAGCTCCAGGAGCAAAACGCAAAATTCATGACGCAGCGATCGCAGCACTTGAGTCAGAGTTAAAAACAGGAGAAGGCTTTAGTAGCTATGGTGCAATAGTTGAGTGGTTGAAACTTGAGCAGGGACTGGATATTGAGTATGCAACAGTTTATGC
>JAAUSO010000230.1 GCA_012033205.1 Richelia sp. SL_2_1
TTAGTCGTTACAAATATAAAAGAAAAAACAGTTGTCAAGTCTGATTTTAGGGGCTTCAGATTTTGACAAGCTGATTAGAAGACTACTAGCTGGAATAAAAAATATAGAACCAAGTATGTAGGTTTTAAGATAGCCAACTCCATATGTAGCTACTTCTCCATCTCCACCCATGAATCTAATTAATTCATCACCGAATATATATCCTATTGCAGCAATAAAAAATGAAATGATTACACTTATTACTGTTAAATTACCTAAAATTTTGGATTCAATGTTTATATCTTCTGAACCAATAGCTCTACTCATAACAGAAGCAGAGCCTACTCCAACCGATACAGCACATCCAGTTACAATAGATGTCAGTGGCAGTGCAAGTGAAATACCTGCAAAAGCATTTTGTCCAATCAATTGACCTGCAAACAATGCATCTAGGAAACTGTTTAAGCCAACAAGCAGCATCCCTATGATGCCAGGAATTGATAACTTGAACATGATTGCAACAAGATTACCATTGAGAATTTCGTTTGTAATTCGGGATTGCTGCGCTGTAGACATTATTACTTTATATACCCCATAAACACTAAGGTGAATATTATGAATCAACTACATTAGGTAGAATTTTTTATCAAACTCAAAGTAAAATGTTTTTGGGCTGTTTACTTAATCATGTTTAAACGACTAACGCAATACTGTTTAACTGCTTTTAATTCCATTTCTTTTGCTGAGCTAAATGCACTCATAACTTCACCACAAGCTTCAATTCTGGTTTCATAAGCACCTGTTGTACTACCATCGATCCCAGCAAAATCAATCCGAACTTCTGCCCAGTCTGGATTCTGTCCTTGAGCTACTTCTTCCATCGCCAGTACTTTACCTGTTTTCAAGTAATCTAACCAACTCCAGCCAAACTGCATCCAAATTTCGCGTTCGGCAATTTGCTCAAATTCGCTTAAACCAGTCCAACCTCGGTAGTATTCACGTAAACCTGAGACTGAACCATTTCGGTGTACTAGTAAATCCAATACATCCCGCGAGAGATGTCCCCACAAGCATCCTTGGGGTAAATCAATTAATGTAGGAGCAAACTGATGACCACCAAAGTGAGTTGTTTGCCATATTCTTAATTTACCATTAGAAGTAGGAGCATATTCTTTACGTAATTGTCTATATAAGGAGTTCCAAATCTGCCACAAGCAAGGTCTACTTGAGTATGAGTACAAACCATGAGTTCGCGAATGTGACTGGTTTGTTGTTCATATTGTGTAAATTCGGGTAAATCATTGGGTTGGTGCATTAACTTTTTGAATATTGCTGTCACTAAGGCAGCAGTTTTGTTCTCTGGAACAATAAATTCCTGTTTCTCAAACCGAGAAAATAGCTTTGCAGGACGATAGTAGTAAAAAACACGGGTAAAACCGGGATTAGAATACTCGCGGTCGGGAGCAATTAGTATCGGTTTTAACTTAATCCCATGCTGAGAAACTAACTCTTGGAATAAACCCACCAATGATTTGATAATGGGATTTTCCTGAAAAATTTCTTGCGGCCAAGGTTGTGGAATTTCCATAATTAACCAATGGTCGCAAGTACCTGCCGTACCAATTGGGTCTTCTTTGTTAGCTTTAGAAACTAAGGAACAAAAACGACAATCTTGAAGTTGAGTTTCATCAGTATGTGTTATTTTCATGTTAGGAGGTTAATTAAACAGAAAACTAACTTTATTAGTTAAACTGAGCCGACAACTGATGGTTGTGACTGTCCTTTACGTTGACGCAGACTACGCACAATCATCTTTACACCGCTAGCAGGGTAAGAAATTAGACCTCCAAATTTAGGGCGTTCTGGGCGGTTACTGACTAGCTCTAATTCATAATGTGAAAGAATGGTTGCTAAGACTAGTTTCATTTCAAATAGAGCAAAAGTTCCACCAATACACACGCGAGAACCACCACCAAAGGGTAGAAATTCGTAGGAAGAATATTGTTTTTCTAAAAAGCGCTCTGGCTGAAATTCTTTTGGGTGTGGGTACACATCTTCACGTTGATGTGTTGAATAAATATTGGCAACAAGTATTGTACCAGGGTTCAACTCATAGCCCATCACCTTGATGGTCGATTCTACCAGCCTGGGAAACGTAAACAATTGCGTAGGGTAAATTCTTAAAATTTCGTTACAAACAGCACTTAAATACGGTAGTGCAAAAATGCTCATCGGGTCTGGGTTTTCACCAAGACTATCGATTTCTTTTAACAGCGATCGCGAACATGAGGGAAACGGTGAATCCAGTACAAAGACCAAGCAAGTGCTGTTGACGAAGCATCTTGAGCTGCAAAAAGAGGTGAAATTAATAAGTCTCGCACTTCCTCCGAGGTCAAAAGATTACCTGCTTCATCCTTTGCTAATACTAGCTCAGAGAGAATATCAGTGCCTAAGTCCTGTGTTTGCTTGCGACGCTCTTGGACTTCGATGTATAGCAAATTAAAAAGTTCTTGTCGTAGGTAAAGCAAGTATCCTTGCGGACTCCATCGACCTAAATCTCGTCCCCCAAAAGGTAGGTTTTGAGCAATTTTTAGCGATGGAGATGACATCTGTTTCAAAGCCAAAGAAAGCAGTTGCTTGAGTCTGTTATGGCGCTCTCCTTCAGATAATCCCATCACAACTTCTATGCTCACCCGTACAGTGATATCTTCCATTGTTGGATAGCCAATGAAAGGTTTGCCTATTGCTTGCTGTTGCATAACCTTCTGTGTCAGGTCACAAATTCGCTGTCCGTGGGTTTGCATCCGCGCACCGTGAAAAGCAGGCATTAGAAGCTTGCGTCGATGTTTGTGGCGTATCCCATCAAGTTGAAGAACTCCTTGTTTTCCCGTCATCAAGGCGAAACCCCGGTTTAATTTGCCACTAGCTGAAATTTCCTTGGTGCTTGTGAAAATCTCTTTTATTCCTAAAGGATTACTGACATAAACTGTTGGTGCAGAACCCGACATTAAAGTAACGATATCACCATAACGTTTGGAAATAGCATCCATATAGCCAAAGGGGTCGGCATTGAATTGTAGAGGTATTAACCAAGAAGGAGTTTTCGGTCCTGGGGGTAATTTCATAAGCATTTTTACTCCTATTATTTATTTAAATTACACATAGCATTATCAATACAAATTCTCAGATGTTTAGCTAATACTTGAATATGAGGTTCAACGAAAATTGAGAAATGGTCTCCAGGAACGTCAATGAATTGAATCGGTTGACTAGAATATTTACCCCAACCTAATAAGGGGTCGTTAGTATACCATTCTGGGTTATCAAAGTCATGAACTATTTCCTCTGACGCTCGAAATAGAGTTACGGACTGAGGATAACAGAGGGGAACATAATTTCGCATCGCTTGAACATGAGCTTTAAAGAGTTTGTAATAACGGAGAAAGTCTTGAATTTCGGTATCACTAAAGATGAAATTTGCCTTTTGATTAATTAAATGAAGTTGCTCAGTTAATGGCAAATCTCGAAGCTCTTCAAAAGGTACTGAAAAGTCTATATTATTATCGGTTTTTATTGATTCAGCTATGCGGAGTAAAAATTTTGTATCGTCATCATTGGTAGGTTCAATGCTTGTTTCTGGTAATATAGCATCGATGACAACTACTAAACCTACTGTTTGACCCTGCTTTTGTAGTTGCTGCGCCATTTCAAAGGCAAGTACACCACCGTAACAATGACCACCTAAAAGTAATGGACCATTTGGTTGTACTTTACGAATTTCTTGCAGATAGCGAGTTGCTGTTTCTTCTACTGAAATAATTTCTGGTTTGTCTTGCTCTACATTATCTTCCAAAGCATAAAATGGATAATCTTCACCAAGTCTTCTGGACAAATTAAAGTAGTGAGTAATACCTCCACCAGCACCATGTATACAGAAGAAAGGTATCTTGGAGCCAGAAGAGTTAATTGCTACTAGAGGAGAACCAGATTTTTGACGAGATGGCTGACTGACGATGGTTGCTAATTTTTTAATTGTGGGATTTTCAAAAAGAGTAGATAGTGGAAGGTTATGCCCAAATCTGTCTTGAATTTGAGCCATTAACCGGACAGCTAAAAATGAGTGACCACCCAACTCAAAAAAGTTGTCTGTCACTCCAATAGGATTAGTATTAAGAAGATTTCCCCAAATTTTTTCTAAAGCTAATTCGGTAAAATTTCGGGGAGCAACAAATGATTTATTCGTATTTTGTCGAATAATTTCATTATTGGGTAGCGCACGTTTATCTACTTTGCCATTAGGTGTCAGTGGAAGTGCATCTAGTACAACAAAAGCGGACGGTAACATATAATTGGGTAATTTCTGTTGCAAATAGGGCAACAGTTGTCTAGCTATATCTTGCTTACTTGTTACAATATAGGCAATCAAACACTGGTTTTCTTGAACATCATCTCTGGCAATTACAACCGATTCTTGTACATCAGGATGTTGTGCGATCGCTGTTATAATTTCACCCAATTCTACTCGAAAACCTCTGATTTTTACTTGTTCATCATGGCGACCCAAATACTCAAGATTTCCATCTTTAAGATATCGGACTAAATCGCCTGTTTTGTAAACTTTATTACCTGGAATAAAGGGGTTATCAATAAATCTTTGCTGAGTTAATTCTGTACGATGTAAATAACCTTTTGCTAAACCATCACCACCAACATAAAGTTCACCAACTACCCCTACAGGTGTTGGTTGTAAATCTTGATTTAACACATAAATTTGAGTATTATCAATCGGACGACCAATTGGAATACTGTGTGCTTTATTTTGTAATAAACTGGTGTCATAGTAAGTAGCGTTGGCGGAAACTTCCGATGAACCGTAAAGGTTGATCAGCTTTACTTCTGGCATCAATTCTTGGAAAGTTTGAACTAATTTTATAGAAATTGTTTCTCCGCTAGTTATCCAAAGTTTTAGCTGGGATAATTTCTGTAGGAGATGACTGTAATTATTAAGAAGTAAGCGCAGTAATGAGGGTACAAGTATGATACGAGTAACTTTGTGATGCGCTAAAGTTTCTATAAATAGTTGCGAGTCTAGTACAGTTGCATTGCTGATGATTACTGTAGGAACTCCTTGAAGTAAAGGAGCAAAAATTTCCCAAACCGAATCGACAAAGCTAATCGCTGTTTTTTGACAGCAAACTTCTCCCTGGCTAAAAGGATATGTTTTCCATAGCCAGTGTAAGCCGTTTACTGTACCACGATGAGTCCCCTGAACTCCTTTAGGTGTTCCAGTTGAACCAGAAGTGTAAATAATATAGGCAAGATTATCAGCTTCTGAGATACTAATGGGGTTTTCTAAACTTTCTTGACCAATTTTCTCTTTATGAATATCTAAGCAAATGGTTTTAGCTGAAGATAACGATATTTTTTCTAATATCTCTTGCTTAGTAATTAACAGTGATACTTGGGAATCAGCGAGCATGAAATTTAAACGCTCCACTGGATAACTTGGATCGAGGGGAATGTATGCACCACCAGCTTTGAGAATAGCTAAAATTCCCACTACCATATCTATAGAACTTTCCAGGCATAGAGCAACCAGCGAATATCTTGTTACTCCCTGGTTTTGTAAGTAATGTACAAGTTGATTAACTTTATGGTTCAGCTGACAATAAGTTAGTTCCTCAGATTCGCTAATTAGTGCTAAAGAGTCAGGAGTTTGCTCGACTTGTTGCTCAAATAATTGATGCAAAGTTGCATCTTGAGGATAATCTACACGAGTTTGATTCAACTTAAATAATAGTTGTTCTTGCTCGGAAGCAGTTAATAATGATAATTCACTCAGACGCTGTTGTGGATTTACAACTATATTTTCTAATAAAGTTTGGAAATTGTTGATAAATTGGTTTATTGTTGTTGAATCAAAAATATCCGTGTTGTATTCCAAACATCCAGTTAATCCTGCTTCGGATTCAGACATTGATAGAAAAATATCTAATTGAGATGTACCGCTATCAAACTCCAAAGTACGCAAACTTAATCCCGATACTTCATGCACGGAGTTTGGAGTATTTTGCAATACAAACATCACTTCATAAAGTGGATTTCGGCTTAAGTCCCGTTCGGGTTGCAATTCTTCTACAAGCATCTCAAAAGGCAAATCCTGATGTGCATAAGCATCGAGAGTCACTTCACGTACTCGATGTAAAAGTTCGCAAAAACTAGGATTTCCATTGAGGTTATTACGTAATACCAAAGTATTAACAAACAAACCCAACATTCCTTCTAATTCTGCACGGTTGCGGTTGGCAATTGGGGAACCAATCAAGATGTCTTCTTGGTCTGTGTAGCGGTATAGTAATATGTTAAATGCTGCCAGCAAGCTCATAAAAAGAGTGCTATCTTCTCGCTGGCTTAATTGTCTGAGTGCATTAGTCAGGGATACTGAGAATTTAAAGTATTGCTTGGCACCACTGAAAGTAGTAGAATTAGGTCGCGGATGGTCTGTAGGTAATTGGAGTACAGGTAACTCACCCTTGAGTTGTTGCTTCCAATAATTTAATTGGGTTGCGAGAAATTCATCTTGGATGCGATCGCGCTGCCAAATTGCAAAATCTGCATACTGAATTGGGAGTTCGGGTAAGGGGGAAGGTTGATTTGTCGAGAAAGCAGCATACAGCGTTGATAGTTCGTGCAGAAACACACCCCAAGACCATCCATCTGTGATAATGTGGTGCATGGTCACAAGCAAAACGTGTTCTTCTTGACTCAAGCGCAGTAAAGTAGCTCTAACTAACAATTCTTTAGCTAAATTAAAGGGTTCTTTCGCTGAGGATGCTGCAAATTGTTTAACCTCCGATTCCCAATTTTCACCTGACAAATGTTCCTGGTTAATAATAGATAAATCCCAAATTAATTCGGGAGCAATTTCTTGTACTGGTTCTCCATTTACTAGTTTAAAATTTGTCCGCAAAACTTCATGACGCTTGAGAATTTTATTCAAGCTTTGCTCAAGTGCTGCAATATTGAGATGTCCTTGTATATGAAAAGCGATAGGAATATTGTAGAAAGAACTCCCGTGATAAAGCTGGTCAATAAACCACAATCTTTGTTGAGAAAAAGATAAGGGAATATTTTGAGTGTCTTGACGCTTGGGAATAAGATCGGATTGAAGCTTTCCTCCCTTCCATTTTTCTAAAAGGGCTTTTTTGGCTGGTGATAAATTAGAATATTTTTTATTCATAGCGAATAGTTATTTATGAATTAGTTAATAGAACCGCTACTTCTTCTTCAGATAATTCCTCTATCTTTGATAACAGAATTTGCTCGAGCATTTCTGCTTGTTTGACTGGTATCATTGCCTCGGATAAAAGTTCGCGCAGTGGTAAGTCCACAGGAAATTTTGTTCGCAATCGAGAAACTAATTGAGTTGCACTGAGGGAATCTCCTCCTAACTCATAGAAGTTGTCGTAAATACCAATTTCTGCAATTCCAAGTATTTCTTGCCATATTCCCGTAATTTGTTTTTGCAAATCATTTGTCGGAGCAACATAGGAATTACTAAGATTAGGTCGAGAGTAACGCGAAAATGAATCTAATTGATTATTATTAGATTGTGAATTTTTATTGTTGTCTAGTTTAAATGTCTGATTTTTCCTAGCATTTATGTCTATTGTTGAAATAACAATCTGAGTACCTGACTTGAAAGAAAATACTCGTTTAAATACTTCTATAGTTTCCGTTGGGGTAATCGCTAATTCTGACCCAGTTACTTGGTTGAGTGCTGTTTGTTCCTGGTTCGCATTCAGTTGTAATTTATCCCAATTTATAATATACCACGGTAAACAATCATTTCGGTTGTGTCGGTTAATAAAAGTATCTATGAATTGATTGCTTGCTGAATATAAACTTAATCCAAATCCTCCTAAATTAGAAGATAAAGAAGAAAAAACTATACAAAAGTTTAAATTTATATTCTGTAAGACCTGTTCTAATACTGAAATTTTACGATGTTGTAATTTTAAATTATTTTCTAATTCTATTTTTGTAAGTTCTGGAATGGAAGCAAATGTATGTTCGCGCTTTATTCCAGTTGAACAAATGACCCCGCTAATATCTCCAATATTTTCAGATGCAAACATTTGCTGCATTCGCTCATAATTCGTTTTATCTGCACGCAGTACTAGAACTTCTGCACCATTACTCTCTAATGCTAGTAGTTGTTGGATTTTGCAACTTACTTCATCATCTTGAGTATGTGTTTCAAGCCATTCTGAGAAATCATCTTTTTCTGGGAATATAGAATCCTCAATAAATATGAGTTTTGCTTGAAAAGTTTTTGCTAAGTATTCTGCAAACACAACTTCAATACTTTCTAAACCACCATAAAATAGGTAAACACCTTGTTTTATTAAAGGTATTTTGTCCTCAGCGACTGATTGCAAGCTAACTGGTTCAAATGTTTGTACCCAACGATGGCGATCGCGATAAGCAACTACATTATCTGAAGATACAGAAGTTAACTCATCCAAAAGTTTGTCAACAATATGGCTTTCATAATATTCTTGTCTTTCCTTTGTGTCCTTTGCGTCTCTGCGGTTATTTAAATTAATGTCAATACACCGACAGCTAATATTGGGATACTCTTGTGGAATGACTTTACACAAGCCTAATATTACTGCTTTCTCTGAGTCAAGTTTTTCATTACCATTAACATCTTGGATGTTGTTTGATATAACCCAAATGTGTAAGCTATTGCTCATTTTTAGCTTACTAAGGCTTTGCGTTAAGAATAACAAACTATTAAATTCTAAATAATTTTCTAATTGATTTTGATCGTGATGACTTACGCTCCATAGATAAGCAACTTGTTCCGGCTTCTGACCTAATGATACTAATTCTTTAAGCAAGGTATCGTAGTCTTGACTGATGAATGGATTAATTGTATATGTACTTTCACTTAATTTGCTAAACTGTTCTCCTTTTTGAACAGTAATGACATTTTTCTTTTGATTTTTAAATACATCAACTAATTGCTCGCCGATTCCCAAATCATCCACAAAAAACAGCCATTTTTCTTGTTTTGATTTTACTTGTTCTGAGGATGAATTAGGCAGTAAAGAACGTTTCCATGAAGGCACATAAAACCAGTCAGCAATATCTTGTTTATGATCTAATGTTGTTAGTTTTTGATTTATAGAAGATGAAGGTGATTTGGCATCAATCCAGTACCTTTGTCGTTCAAAAGGATAAGTTGGTAAAGGCAAACGATGACGATGCTCGCTCTGATAAAACTCCGACCAATCTATTTCTACACCATCAAGCCACAACCGACCTAATGTTTGTAATAAAAACTTAACATCGGATTGTTGCTCTTTTACATGAGGTAAAGATGTCAATACCTGTTGTTTAGTATTTCTATCTAAATGCTGTCTCGTCAACGTGCTTAAAGTTCTTCCCGGTCCCACCTCCAGAAAAACACCTTCAAACTGCTGTAATAACTGCGATATTCCATCCGAG
>JAAUSO010000231.1 GCA_012033205.1 Richelia sp. SL_2_1
CCCTATCAATTAATAAGAACTAGTTTTACTTTTGCTGCTCCTGAATATCGCAGCAAAAATTGTTCTGCGTAAACAAAACTAATGCACTTATCATACTATTGCCTGGGAGCAAAGGTGAAAGAAATTGCAAAAAAGAATTAGCCTCGCAGCTTCTCATCGCTCCTTTAAGGGGATTTAAGTATCTTCTGTAATTTAATTATTTACTTACACGAACATACTCCTTAACGTATTTAATTAAATCCCCAACTTCGCAATCAAGGACGGAACAAAGTTTATTCAGCGTTTCAAAAGGAATAGAGCTAGTTTTGTTTGTTTCCAACTTCCTGACGTGAGAAACACTCATTTCCATTAACCTTGCTAATTGGTTTTGGGATATACCCCTTTCCAAGCGCATATCTTTAATTGTCACTTTTATCATACCGCTCATTTTGTAAGCGCTTCTATTAGTACTAATAATAAATAGTTTTGTCCGCAACCCGGCTCATAATGTCCGTGAGAGCGGTAAAAATCACAGATTCTGTCTGAGTACGGCTGCTCTTAGTTTGGCTTAAATGTCTTTAATCAAAAACATTTCTCCAAAAGAGACATCGAAATAACCACATAGCTTAATTGCGACCAAACAATCAATCCGATTAAAAGAATTTTTAACGTAACCTCTAATTGCATTTTCGGTTACGCTGATTTTTCTTGATAATTGAGCAATATTAATTTCTTCCGCTTCCATATGCTCCTTTAATCTACAAATAACTTTTTTTTCCATCTCTTGTCTTAAGAGTAATACACTACTCGACTATTCAAGTATTGGCATAACTAATCGAATTATAGTAGTCACATTAATAACTCTGATAATCAACTACTCGCATAATCGAGTAGTTAAGCGTATATTAGAAACGTGACGAACATAGAGGAACGTTTTACATACAATTTAATCCTGAAAGATTGTTCTTCAGTTCGCCACACAAACATTAATAGACAATTCTGGCAGGACAATTACCTCGCTCGCGGTGAATAATCTACAACAAGCTCCCGGCGTATTTACTGACGGGAATGGTGAATTCTCCCTTCAGATTAGCATCAGCCCATAAACGGCTGTTACTAGTCAGAAGGAAAAAATAATGAAACTTATTGCAGATATTGGGAATTATTCCACAATTACGGCTACCGAAAACTCGGAACCACTTGTTATCAGGGCAGTGTCAGCGGATATCACGGTCAAATCGGTGATGACTGCAAACACCGACGTTTCCCCAACGGTAGAAGTTGACGGTAAGAGGTTAATTTTGGGCGATTACGCAACCAAGCAGAAAAACGCTCAAACAATCGTAGAACGCGGGAAGTTTGAACCCGGAGTGGTCAAACCTTACCTATTCGCGGGACTGCATTCCGATTTTACTGGCGAAGTTCTTTATCTAATACCAGAAGACGACCGCTGGATTAAAGATGGGCTGTATTCCAAATTAATTGGAACCCACGAAGTTAAGGTGAATGGAAAAAGCTACAAGCACACTTTTAAATCAATTAAATTCTTCCTGGAATCAGATGTAGCTGTGGAGTACGCTTTTTCGGAAGGTTTAATTGATACTGACGGCGATTGTTTGGCGGTTGATATTGGTGGTGGAACCTGTATCTATTTGGTGATGACTCCCAGCGGTCAGGTTTTACACCGTCGCTCCATTCCTGATGTCGGAGGTATAAGCCTATGTTACGACATTATTAACTCAAACTTGATGCGTAGTTACAAGTATGCATTTAAGCCAGCTAAGGTGATGGATGCAATTGCAGATGGTTCGTTAATGTATGGTCGCAAGTATGATTTCAGCGAAGTTTACCAACCGCTGTTGGATGACTGGTTTAACCGACTGATAAACGCTATCCAAATGGATTGTCGTGACCTGTTAAGCGATGTTACCACAATTATGTTTTTAGGAGGCAACGCTAACTTGTTACGCGATAGAATCGCAAACCAACCCGGTTACTACATCCCAGAAAACCCACAACTCACTAATATTCAGGCTTTAATGAATCTGTAATGAAAATGAAATGGAAGTCAGATTAAAGCCTCACATCATGGCTCACATCCAAGGAATACAGACTGTCATTCCTGGAATCGCTGTTAAGAGCGTAATTGATTGTATCTTAGACGCAATCGTATACTCATCAGGCTTTAAAGTTGCACATCAACCGAAAGTCATTCGTGAAAGTCGCAAAGTGAGACTATCAAGCAGACATTTAGACTATCTGACGAGATACGCGGCTAAAAGGCACGTTGATTACACTACGGCTCTTAACTTGCTGCTAGACGACTACTTTAGCGAATTTAAGCCACAAACGATTTCAAATACCTACCCAGAGTCTTTTAGTCCCACAGTTAACCCAAAACCTACCGCTTCCAAATTAACCACTAAAACACCGCATAAGGCTACGGAAAAACTCAAAGGAGCCTTATTGCTGGGAAATCTTAAGAGATGAACAATGACACAAAAACGAATCGTACTCAACCCAAAACATCACGACAAAGCACAAAAGATACTTACTCAGACCGGCATTGAAAACTGTTCTCAGTTGTTTTCAATCTTACTCGTTAACTTCGGCGACGACCTAGTAAAACGCTTGAGAGGAGATACCAAATAAATGGACTTGTTACAACAACTTCGCAGCATCGATTTAACCTTTGAATCCCTCTCAAATCAAGAGGATTTCCAAAAGTTAGCTTTAGATAGCCAAGAGCAATCAGATATCTCGTTAACCGATGCTTGGCAAGGAATTAAGTCCGCAATAGCACTTTTAGAGAGTAACGAATGCAACTGATAATTGCGCTTCCACACTTACAGATTGCTATCGCTGCATTGAACCAAAACAAATAAAACCCTCTCCAAATACTTAAAGAGAGGGGTGACAGAAATTGCAAAACAAAAAATTCATTCAAGGATTGTATCAAAATGGAAAACTACATTGTGGATACTTGTTTGTTGTTCGCCCCTTGCCTTGAAGAGAGCGATTTTGAAACACATAAAGACGAAATAATTGGCAGAGCAAACATTATTGAAGCTGCTGGTAAATTAGCAATCCCCATAGTTTGTTGGAACGCCGGATTTGACAAGGAAGAGGGGAATTTCGCCTACGAAGTCGGGGAAGAACGTACAAATTTACTGAACTTCGGAGCCATACTGCACCTGTACAGCATTGACAAACGGCAGTGGGAAAAAGTTGATTGCTGGGTATGCGATACCCCAGAGCAGGCAGATGCCGTACTACATCAATATGACTACAATTTCAATGACTAAAACCAGAACTGACAAATACGTTCTTTCGTTCTGTGTTGCTGGACTGGGGATGATTGCAGTAGCATCTCCTCTCTTCTTAAAACTTGGCTCACAAATGCCTGATTATATGGCATCTGAGCGACATACAAGCGAACAACAACGGTTCCGCAATGAATTAGAAGAACGTCAAAAGACTAGCGAAAAAATCAAACCAAACCGGGCTAGTTTTGGTCAGCTGAAACATTGATTTTAAACAACTACTTGGATGACCCTAAAAAGCTGCCAAAACTGCGTAAAACCGACCTAAATCGGTACGGCAAAGATAAACAAGCTTGGGTATACGATGCATCCGATAAATGCATCGGGATTATCAGAAATAAAGAATTTATCTCCAAACACCATAAGCCTTCTGTTTGCGACAAATTACCCAATCATAACGACTATGACAATACCAACTAAACAAAGTAAACAATCATCAACCGTCCCAAAAACTGAATCTAGAACTCCTAGAAGACAACCAGATATGGTTGATACCTTAGTAACTTGGGTGTTTCGAGTAATCAGCTTTCCTTTGTGGATTGTGACGACGATAGTAGGACAGATGTTAACCCCAGGGGCTGCTGGTGCGAGTTTTTTAGGAAAGTTAGTCTTTTTATTTTTGGTAGTACTATCCTCAGATAGCTACTGGCAGATGTTGTTTGAAGGTAACGCTTTATTCGGCTGGTACGAGGAAACATGGACTGGTTGGGGCTGGCTTCCTTCTCTAAATTTCTTCCCCTTGAGATTTAGTCTTGGTTTATTCGCCAATCCAATGATTTGGATATGCTTGGGTGTTGGATTTATTATTCAAAGCTTCCAAAGTGCTTGCTTCAACGGAGAAAGATTTGCTCACCAAAACGCAAGAGTAATTGGATTAATTGCTGTAGCGACCTGGGTATTCGATATCATCATGACCTTTACCAGCAGATATCCACTACGCTACACAGAACCCTCAGACGTTATAGGCTGCATCTTATTTAACATCTTCACCATTGGTTGCGCGGAGTGGGGAAGATGGGGAGAAAAAGTTTTATCCGGCAAGTAATCTAGCTGAACGATTGAGCAATGAGAACGCGAGTGGCAGGGCGAACAGCATCTCTTCTAAGGGGTGAACAACTCCCTGCCACTCGTATAAAGGCACACCAAAGCTCAACGCCTGTGATGTAATTTATCATCCCAAACATCATGTCAAAACCAATAAAGTTAACAACGCGGGAAACCAAACATTTACTTGATGAATACCCAGAAATAGAGTTTTTAGAAGCCGGTCACGTTGGCGAATGGCTTTTGACCCGTAAAGACCAATTGCTAATACTTGCCAAGGAAGAAAGAATAGGCTCAAGCCTTTCTAAAACGGTAGGAATTGCCACTGCTACCGTTTCCATTATCTTTCATGCCACAAGCCCCCTAGCACCAATAGGTTTACTGTTGGGTGCAGCAGGTTATGCCATAGCCCAAATACAGGACAGCAGCAGCACCCACACCCTTAACCCTATTCCTTTTTATACGTGGCGGCATTCTTGAGGTATTCGGTTCTCTAGGACACAGTACGGCACGTAAAGAATTCACAGAAAACTATGATGAATTTGACCGTTTAAAAGACTACCTGTCACCCACAGAGCGTAAAGAGTATGAAATGTTGCGCCAACACGCGGCGCTAATTACCGAATACCTAGAGATGGTAGAACCTGGTAAAAGATTTTACGCTTACCGTTGGATATGCGACCAATATATCCTTCTACGCGGCTCCTTCCCCAGTCCAGAACAAACCCAGCAACACGTCAATTTGATGCACTTTGTTTCGCCACTAGTAGATTGCGATCGCATTGAGGAAATCAAACAAGCATCGCTACCACCACAACCTTTAATCAAGGAATTACCATTACCACCAATCAAGGAACTGCCCAAACCAAATATTGTTGACCTGCCACGTCCACCCATAGCCGACTCTCATAAGGCAGAAATTTTACCAAAAAATCAATCAAATAATCCACCAAACAACCACAGAGATAAACTTTCAACCCTACCAAGATTACCCCTTAAACAAAGAGCAGTAGCCATCATTGAGCTACTAAAATCAGGCGGTTTCAAGATTGATGAATGTTTGTCAGGTCAAATAACCGCCATAGCTGGCACGCAAAGGGGCGGAAAGGGTACTCTAGCCGGAATTCTGACCATATTGCTTAAAGCAGTAAACCCTAACCTTAACGCCCAATATTTCACCGCTGGCGTGGACGTTTACCCGTTCAGTTGTAACCTTACAAGCGCTTTAACTTATAGCGGACGGGATATAGAAACCGCAGATAAATTAGTTGCTCAACAATTACTTAAATTTTTGAAAAACTAGAAGGCGCAAAACCTTACAGCCAAAAGAACCTTTTACTGGTAATTGATGAAGCAATGCGGTTATTTTCATTGATGGATGAAGCAGAACGCAATTGGGCATTACAGTTTTTACTTACCCGATTTGAAAAAACTGGGGCTGGTTTAATTTTGGTGCTACACGCAACTAATTTGGGGGCTGTTGTAGGAAGTAAAAACACATCTGGAATGGCAGCAACTTTTAAAGAAGGAATTAACTTTATCGGGTGTTATTCCCAATCAATTCAAGCTGACTTTTTACGCAAAATGAGTGTAGCCAGTGGAAAGTATTTTAAGGCTAATCCTAATAACTTTGGTACGCCAGAACAGAATGGTGAATTGGGAGAGATACCCGAATGGTTGAAAACACAAATACATCCGGGCAACGGTCAACCCGACCCGGTTAGGACGTTACTTAAATACTTCCCAGAACTAGTACAAGAACATGATGAAACGCCAATACCAGAAGATGAAACACTAGCTGACTTAGATGATGTAAATAAACTTGAATTTACCTTGCAATTAAAAGAAGAACCACAGGATACTAAACCAGTAGAAACAGGTTTATCAGACAACTCCCAGAAAATCTTTGACTGGCTCAAAAATAATCGTCAAGGACAATGGGTTAAATATAAAGGTAATAGCAATCGCGATATGTCATTTATTAAATGGCTATCCCAAAATGGCATCAAAGGAGACGATAAGGAAGAAGCGATTATCGAACTTTATGCATTAGAAATTATTGAATTATCTGATGATGAAACTGCGATAATGGCTACTTAATGTCTGTTACCAGTTACCGCTGTTACTTCGTTACGAGTCAAGCTGTACTCCCTGTTACTCCGTTAGTATAGCTTTCAGACCTCGACAACAGGTAACAGGTAACAGCTACTTTTTCTCTAAAACTAAAGCAACCCAAATTAAGAATGTATTTAATTTTATAAATCAAATTTTGACGCGGTTAGTATTGCTAAAATCGTCCTAAATTGTTTAGTAAATCTTAGCTAAAATGACCATCCAAGAAACAACCACAACACTTATATCTCTGTACCAAAATATCCCATTATTTTTAAATACTTTTTCAGCTTAATCTCTCCCTTATTTGACATAGGATATCTATCGCTGTTAAATGATTATCAAAAGAATCCGTTCATTATATTGTTCCGCAAGTCCCAGTTTCGTTAATTCGGAAAGTATAATGTATTTTACCAGAATACTTATCACGACATTGATGGGAAGCTACTTCTAAATTTTTATCAATAAAATACTCGCCACTGTCAGGTTCAACAGCAATATACCAGTTGTAATGAGTTTCAATTAATTCAGTTTTAACTTTATCAAATACTGGCTTGCAGCGCTGGTAAAAAGCCTCGCGTTCAGCTTCACGTTGCGCTAAATATTCTTCCGTCCACTGGATTTCGGGGAATATTCTTCCTCTACGGGCTGTGCGAGTAGATTTATCATAAGTCAACGGTCGTTTCTCCTTTTTATATTATTATAAAGTGCAACTAATATAGTATTTTTCTTGTAGAAAGAACATTACCCAATTGGTTGGAAGCGAATAAAATTTCGGTTGGTGAAGAATACAGGCAACATTGCGTCTGAGTTTCCCAACAATACCGAGAATTCCTATGAAGCTTTAGATTTTATATTCAATCTTTCTTCTCGCCATTTACGCCATTTTACAGCACTTTTTTTCCCTTCTTCTATTTGAAGAAAATCAACTTTTACAAATGCATTATCAAACTCTATACCTAACGCCGCACTAACTTCAAGTATCTCGTTAAAACTGGCGCATTGATAGTCTTTATCTTCACACTCTTTTATTCTTTGTTCTTCAATACCTAAAATATCAGCCAGTTCTTTCTGGCTCATTTTGGCAGCTATACGAGCTTTAATTAATATATCTGGTAGCTTATTGAAATTTTCAACTTGAATTTTAATTGGTTGGCTTTTATCGCAATTAATGAGTTTTTCATATTCAGCTATTTCTTCTTGTAAAGCCATTAAATGTGACTTTTTTACATCAATGTCAAGCTGCCAGCGTTCGGGTTCTCTTTGTTTCCATGCTTCGTCTTGTTCGACTGCGGCTATAGAATATTCAAATTTAAGGGCGCACTCTTTGCTGTACTCATATTGCAAATCATTTTTAATCATGTTTCCCACCTTACTAAATCAATGGCAATAATACCCTTTACATTTTTCATTCTATCGCGCTGGAAAAATTCAAATGAGCTTAAACCTAAATCACCAACTGGTTCATCCGAACGAAAAATTTCACCTTTATATTTAGATTTTTGTGATTGTCTGTCAAAACTATTAATTAAACTCGGAGCATTTTTTCTGAGATAATCAATATCTACAGTTTCATTCTCATAACAAGCATCAAAATCATTTGGGTTTGGTTTACTTGTAACAAAACTGCCATTTATATAAATTGTTCTACAGCCTGCCGCTTTTAATTGCGTCATTGCCAGTTCCAAACCAAAAATCATTCTTTCTCTCTTAAAACTACTTCCAAATCTTTCCTTAAACTCCTCCCATTCACAAAAATGAATTCCTGGTGGTAAATTACCATTTTCATCAAATTCCGGAATCACTTTCTCACACCCCAAACATATTTTTGTGAAGATACCCGAAGCTTTTGTTCATTATATTGTGCCGCACACTCCGGTTTCATTAATGCGGAAAGTATACAACTTTGTACCTAGATATTTCTCATGTGCGATTTGAGCGCCATGCATATCATCTTTGTTGACAAAATATTCACCGCTCAGAGGTTCAATTGTTATATACCAGTTGTAGTGGGTTTGCATTAAAGAAGGCTTCACACGGTCAAAAATAATTTGACAACGCTTCCGGAACTCCTCGCGTTCTGCTTTCCATTGCGCTAATTGTTCTTCCGTCCACTGTATTTCTGGGAATATTCTTCCCCGACGAGCGGTGCGAGTAGATTTATCTGTTGTCATAATCGTTTCTCCTTTTTTAATTATTATAAACTGCGAGTAATAATATTTTTATTAAAGTTTATTTTCGCTTCTTATCAGCGCAGTATTCATCATTTAATCATATCTATTTCCAGAAGATTAATTTGCTTTTTTCTCATAATCTTACGTGCAGAGTCATGATTATATCAATACTTATCTTATTCAGATTCAATTCCTAACTTATCAAAAAAAGATAGCTGCCCGCTCTGAAATATTTCCTCTTCCTCTTGTATGATAAAATAAATGACATCCAGGGCATAATGCCGCTAAATTAGATATTCTATTATCTGCGGGATTTCTATTCCAATGATGCACCTGTAACGTGTATGCCCTACGTTGAGAATTGCTCCAATCCGAGGGTACTTTTTGCCCTGGTTTTATGCATATCCTACCACATTTTTGACACTTCCAATCCTTAGTAGCCTTGATACTGGTGGCTAATTCTTTCCAATTGTCTGGGTATAATATTTGAGAATTACTATTAGTCATCTTCTTCTATCCAAATTATCCTTATATCAATTTATATTACGATGCCCTTGTTAATTTAAAAGTACAAATTAACCGTCCTGGATATTTTATTGCAAGTTCCCTCTGAGCGAATTTTTTGTTAGCATTAATAAAATACTCGCCACTATCGGATTCTATAGCAGCATACCCCAAACGCCCGTGATTATTGCTTAATTCAGAACAAAGCTTATTATAAATTGAACGCGCACGCGCAATATATCCCGGACTTGCCTTCTTAGATGAAATCCATTAGTGTACTGCCTCATTCCCACCCAGGGGCTTCTAAAAGAAGAATTGCTCATATTATTAATTACTCCTACAA
>JAAUSO010000054.1 GCA_012033205.1 Richelia sp. SL_2_1
CCCTTATCTATGATTGTTGAAGAATTACGAGAACGTTATGGAAAATAATTTTATGTTGTGTAAACCATTAACAACATATAAACCCATTTAAGACAATAGTTGTTGTTGTTGTGTATTACATAATGAACGGGACTTGAAGCAATACCCAGATGGCTCGTTTCGACTATATTTCAGGACAATTAATTCTTTAGAAACTGAATACTTGCAGTTAGTAAAACCCCTCACGGGAAGTAAACAATGAAATTGACTTTCGATAAGCAGCTATCAGCACAAGTTCCCCAAGAAGCAGTCGGAAACGGTGCTTCCTGGCAAGTTACTTCTCAAATTAGCTTCAATGGAATCAACATTCAACAAACTGCTACTTACGAATTAGTTGATATTCAGGATGGTATTGCAACAATGAATATCAATTTAACACAACAAGCACCAGGCGCACAAAAAATACTATTACCTCAAATTCCAAAAGGTATGAATATGACCATGGAATCTTACAAAGCGACCGGAACGGGGCAAGCAAAAATTGCTTTGAACCGAATTATGCCTTTAAGTACATCAATTAAAATGAACACAGATACCCAAATGCGTACAAATGTGCCTAATTCTCCAGAAGAAATGATAATGAATCAGCAAATATCTACGCAATTAAATATTCAATCAAAATAGTCATAAATAAGCAGGAGAAATCATCTTCATTCACTTAATATAAGCCTTTGGGGAGATAGTTTTAGCCTTTTTATCGTTAAGATAAAACTGCATAACTAGCTCCCCTAATTTTTTTACATCGTAACGGTTCAATAATCTTCAAATTTAATATCCCCTTGCATAGAAGAATCAAAAGTGATGACATTTGAAATTAATAGAACCACTTAATAACTTCATTTCTAAAGTCTTCAAAAAACTTCCTCTTCTTCCGTCGCTAGTTCAGATTTAATTCCAACATTTTCCCAATCAATCGAATTCAAGTATTCTTCATTTTTTACTTGCCATTCTCGCTCTAAACGCTCGTATTCTTCATTTTGTGCTTGAGCGACACCGTGTAAAGATAAATCATCACTATCTAACACTCCTTGAGCAACTAAGTCTCCTAAATTATCGGTATCCCAAACTGAGGGTTGTAATACTACTTTTTTAGCACTATCCATAACCTTATCTCCTCTAAAAATACAAGTTACTTAATCCCTATAATAAACAAAAAATCAGTATTAAAGAACAAAAATACTACTTTAGTGATAGAAAGATTCTTTACTAAAGAACTACTATTCATCAATGCACAAACAACTAATTTTAAAGGAGAAATAATGAATTAACACATATAAGGTTATGGTGATTACCCTATCCCACTTCTGCACAAAAACGGGTAAACCAATTATCGCTGACAACGAACCAATCACAGAAACAATTGAACACTGTTTGGCAGAATATTTTGCACCAAATGGCACCTTCCAATTGGGGGTAGCATATCAGGGATTAACAACAGAAGAAGACCTCAAGCAATTTACTCCAGAAGGTTTAACCCTGCAATTTGCAGCCGATAATCGCTTCTACTTTATGGATGAAGAATTGCGAGAAAAGATTTTTGACCAACCTCACTTTGGTGCAGCATACGGTTCAAATATGTTCACACCCTGTCAAAGCTTTTCGGAGCGGGAAAACTTGCGAGTATTAGTAGTGGATGCTCAAACCGGAGAAAACGGTGGGGTAATGCCAAATTCTGAAGCAATTAAGTTAGTTGGGGATGGTGATGGGAAAATAGATGCAGTATTACATAAGTCTTTAGGTAATGAGCCAGCAACACCATTTCAAACTCGTTTTGGTATTAAAGAAAGACGTGCTGGGCTTGATATAAATAATGAGAATAACGAAACTTGGCAGTTAGGAAAAGGTACATTTGCACCACGGGATTTAAGTCAGGTAGGGAATGGGTATGATTTGGTAATTTCTACCGAACAGCTGAAGGGGAGAGTGAGGGAGGGAGAGAGTGAGAGAGGGAGAGTGGGGGAATACCTGATGAAAATGGGAATTGGAAACAAGACTAATGCTTACTACGGTATCACTTCCACAGGCGCTCAATTCTGGAATTCTTTTCCTAAAGGAGTTGAAGGTGATGTACTTCCAAGACTAGAAAGACGTTTGGAAGAACTCAAAGATATAGCTGATGACCCCAGGAAAATCGCCCAAGATTATATTAATTCAATCGATGCTAAATGTTTAGCACAAATACAAGCCCAAACCGAGTCCGAAGATTTGATTGATTTTGAAAGCTTTGATTTAGGTGATATTGAAAATCTAATCGATGATATGTTTTTGTCAAATGATTGCGGACAAAACTTAATATATCGCATTCTCAAAGCGGATTTACAAGAACACTGTCAAATATTAGAACATCCCAAAATCATAGATAAACTTCAAGAACATTTGCGCCAACAGTATATGGATTGTGCTACGGGGAGATTTATTAAGTTTGATTCAGCAATGGCGCAAACTTGCCACGATTTAGCTGACAACGAAGTTTGTTATCCTAAATTTCCAGAGGGTGCAGAATTAATTATTTATCGCGGTCCCACTGCTAATTCCAACACGGTAGATGTTTATATCAATCGTCATTTACCCAACGAACCCCACGATATTGGCACAATAAAAATGTCACCCCAGGGATTAAAGCATTCGCTATCCGATTGTGACGGAGATAGAATGGCGATATCTTCGATAAGCTTCGCTAACGCACTTTCATCTGACTTCCCTCACACAGCAGCGGAGATTAAACAAAAGCAACTCAAAGAAAACCGTTATTCTGAAATTATCAAACTAGAAAAAAAGCTTATAAAGGTTCTTTTGAGCAAATAGCCTTAGATGCGATGGAGAATAAAATTGGTATAGTTGCCAATTTATGCATGAAAGGAATTGCTCTTGAAAATGAGTGTATCTCAATTCCACGGAAGGAAGCCCAGAAATTTATTCAAGATATTTCATGCGCTGCTGTAAAAATGCTCAAAGCAGAAAATCATCATACTCAACCAATTCAATATCCAGAAAATATACGAATGCAAATAGTTGAATTAGCCCAGCTATGTCAACCAGAAAAGCAAAATAAAGCTTTAGCTCTAATTCCCGAATCAAAGATTGAAAAGCTTTTAGAAAAAATTGGTAAATTTTATCACGATATTGTAGGAACTTTAGGAGGACAATTACAAATCGAAGTAGATAGAGGTAAAAGTGCAAACCGTTCCGACCCAAACATAGTTAATGCCTGCAATACTATTATCAAAAGCTTTGATGTTGCTCCGTGGGTTGAAGAAAGAAAATCGAGTGAAGTCTATACTAAAAATACGATGAATGTCAAAGGTCACTCCGCTATTGATAAAATGGCGAGTAGAACCAATGAAGCATTCGCACAAAGCGCAATCGTACCGCGTTCAACTCAACAATTCCAAACCTTTTTTAAAGGGGTTGAATTTACACCCGCACAAAAACAAAAAGCAGTAAGTATTAAGAAAATATACGATTCATTGATTCGTCGAGCAATTCATATTAGTCGAGAAGTAAAACTTGCACCAGGTTTAAAAATTGTTGCAACTAATCCTCAAGGTAGTCAAATAGAAATTGTTGGTTTAGCTCAGAAAAAACATCCGAATATTTTTGATAACCGAAAACTCAATATTACGCTAATAGAAAATAAAAATCACTTCAATGAAACTGACAATAAATGGATAGCGATAGCACCTGTATTTGACGAATGCGGAAAACCAAAGTTTAAAACAAACGGTCAGCAACAACGCAAACACCTGGGGTATATTTCAGAAGTTTCTTTACAGCAGTTCCAAGGTAGCATCAAGCCATTTACCGAATTTAATAATTTAATCCAAAAAATTGAACCGGGATTAACACCCAGTCAAGTTCGAGCAGCTTTTAAACAGGTAAAAGAGTTTGCAGCTACAACCCGTGAAAATATCCCTGACTCTGAGAAAGAAGCAGTAGCAGCCGCAATGTGGCAAATATCAACAGCGAGTAAAGATAATACACAATACGGCTTTAAGAAAACATCGGCTGCTTTCGCCCTGTTTGGAGAAGAAGTAATTGGAAGATTAGAGCAACTGCAATTTACCGAATTTGCAATTGTGGGAACCCATAAACCCTGTAACGAATATTTAGGACGTAAATGGGTGGGAGAAAAAGTTGAATGTACTATTGAACAAGCACCCGACCCTGCAAATCCAACACAAAATAAACGCTGGTTGTTAGCTGAAGATAAAAAATTAGGGGTATTTCGCAGCGAATCAGCACAGTTACCTATCGGTACTTCGTTTACGGCAGAAATCACATCTCCAGCGAGCGCATCGGTTATTGTCACGAGTACCAAAGGTAATCAACTGAAGGTGGGACAGTTGAAAAAGTATGAAGCAGCAGATAGAGAATGGAAGGGTGAAGAACGAATAATAACAATTAAACTCTCAAACATTGGAAAGGCAATTAAACCAATAGCTTTAATTGACGATAAACCTTTAGGTGAAATTGATCGAGAATCATTCAAATTATTAAGCGAGAAATTAAATGCAAGAGGTATTGAAGCTGAAGGTTTTCAGTTTGAAGGTAAAGTAGAATCATCACCCGCAACTATCGCTCATATAAAAGTTGATTCCCAAACAGTTATATATCCTTACATTTGGACTAAAGAAGAATTTTTAGTTACAGATGAGAAAGTAAGTTTATTAGATGAATTAAAACCAATTCTCAATGAAATTTATCAGGAGAAGAGTAATCAAGGTTTACTACATGATGACGAAGCATCTTTAGGTGTATTAGCAGTTAAAGATGTATATTTTGAATCTTTTTTAAAAGAAAAAAATATAGAACCAGAAATTTTTAAAAACTTATCTGATGAGATTGTTAAAAAAATTGGTGTTGAGAGCTTGATTGGTATTGCGAATAAAGACAATATTGAAGAACTTTATTTTTGTGTTACTTTTCCTACAGAGGTTTCAGAACAGAAGACAGCAGCTAGAATCGACGATGCTTTAAATTTTCCGCTACTTTACGACCAGTTGCAAGATGGACAAAGAATTAAATTTATCGCAATTGAATTGAATGAATTACGACAGTTGATTAATCAAACTGAAAGTCAAACAAAACAGTCAACCACGCAACTAACTGAAGTTAAAGCGATTAATGAAAAAGTAAGCGATGTTAAAAATTACATCGAAAAAGATATTAGCGCAGCAGTTCCTGGGGATGCTCCTCTGAAGGTAAAACGCGAAGAATGGGAAAAACAGATGCTAAAACTTGCTCTTGCGAGTTTGAAAAACAATCCCGCGAATGCTGGTGAGGAGATACAAACAGCAACTTTCAGTGATGATAAATATCGAGTTATTCATCATGTACCTTCAGAAATCCTGCGGATTGTTGATGAGGAAAATCATCGCGGAACTTTGTATAAAGTACAGAAAGGGAAACCCGTTCAGGTATGCAAGTTCACCGAGGATGAGAAGAGAAGCTTTGAGCATGATGCTAAACAGCAGCAGAAAGGGTTGCAACAAGGGTAAAATAAAATTGCTGCACACTATAAAGCTACCATTTCAAATGGCACAAAAGCCTATAAAACCAAGCTTCTTTCTCTTGCATTTTGACTTTTGCCAATGTGTACTAGTGTTGAGCTTATTATCCTAGAGATATAATTTATATTATTCAAATTCAGATAAAAACCATGTCGGAGAAATTATCAACACTTCAACAAGCACTTGATGTTGTCGAAGCACTCGAACCAGAGGAACAAGCAATCTTGCTTGATATCATCACCAAACGTTTAGCTCAACAGCGTCGCAATGAGCTTATAAAGGATGTAGAACAAGCGAGAGATGATTACCGTCATGGTAATGTTAGACGTGGGTCTGTTGCTGATTTGATGGCGGAGTTAGATGAGTGAAAAATTTGGTTTGGAGTGCGAAGTTTTTACGCAAATTCAAGCGTCTAACAAAGAAAAATGCACAATTAAGTATTCAAATTGAAAAAGTTTTAGAATTATTAATGGAAGACCCTTTTGATTCAAGCCTACGAACTCATAAGTTAAGGGTGATTTAAATGGAGTATGGTCTTGTTCGGTAGATTACGATAATCGAATCTTATTTGAATTAGTGATTAATACAGATTCGGGAGAGGAAGAGATATTTTTGCTGACTTTAGGCTCTCATGATGATGTTTATTAATAATTTTTACCTTCTGTCCTTAACAAGTTATGAAAATTTAATTTTTATTATCAAATAAGAGCTTTTAGTCATCAACTTTTTAAGCGATTAATATTTAATTAATCAAACTCAAAATGGACGGAAACCAACGTAATTGTTGAATAGTTTTATTACTGCCCTTTGCTTCTTGCAAAACAACTTTTCCATACTGCTTACACCAGCTAATTTAGCTGTAGCCCGAATGCTAGCTTTTCCACGACCTTGGGCATCGATTTCAATTTCTTGTTTTATTTGCTGTAAGATATCATCCAAAAGAAGCTGATTCATAATTTTTCCTCGTCCGTTGTAATAAATGTTTCAATCCACTAAGCCGTAACGCAAAGCATGAACTGCTGCTTGAGTGCGGTCTTCTGCACCGACTTTATTGAGAATATTGCGAACGTGGCTTTTTACGGTTCCAATTGTGATGTGAAGTTGATCTGCGATTAGCGGAGCTAAACGCCTTCGGCGTAACGCCCCATTAGTACTCCCATCCACAATCAACCGTAATATCTCCAATTCCCTACCTGTTAAGGTATACAGATTGAGCATTTCTTCATCTAAACTGGATTTATTAAAATGTAGTGAATTAAAAAGGGCTTGTTCAAGTACAAAATGTGCGATAGTAGGGTCAATCCAAGTTTTACGAAGATAGGTTAGATGTATCGCTTCAACTAATTTATCAAATTTAATATCTTTCATACAGTAAGAATTAGCACCCGCCGCAAATGCTGTTAGTACAGTTTCTTTATCTGAATTCAAAGTCAAAATTATGACTTTTATTTCTGGATGCCTTTTTTTTATATCTATTATTAGTTGTATACTGTTTTTATCTGTTAAACCAATATCAATAATGACAATATTAGGTTTTAATTGATTTAATAATATCAAACCATCTTTTGCATTAAGGGCATCTCCAACAATTTCGATATTTTCATATTGATGTAATGCTGTCCTAATACCAATAAGTGTAAGTTCCAGGTCTTCAATAACTACTACGCGAATTTTATCTGTACCTTGAAAAGCACTTTGAGGATAATTGACTGTTGAATTTATTTCTAATTGATTATTTATTGGTAAGTCGTAATGTTCTTTTTGATGATAATCATAGTTCAATTCTTCCATTATTCACTCCAAATTTGATTGGTTTATATTAATTAGCTTTATCAAAATATTGTCTTTGTTGAAAAATTTACTTTTTATTAAGGAGGTTTCACTCGCAATAAACAATAGTCACTTGTATTAGAAATATTTTCACCTTTTTCATTCTTAACTACAGCCCTTTGTTCGGGATTATTAGTACAGTTTAAATTAGTCAAACTTTCAGAATTCCAAATAATAATATTCCGTGCTAACTCACCATGAGAACTTTTCAACCAGCGCAAACTTTCCACCTCTGCAACTGTAAGTAACTTCGGTTCCCCAGGTGCATATCCACCAGCCAACCATACGGGAACAGTTAACCCAGTCAAAACACCAAATCCAATTGCCGCTACAACTAATCCTATCGCTGGTAACATTACCACTAAACGACTTCGCTCTTTAGACTCGCAATGCTTGATTAATCGATTTACCATCGAGCGGATTTCTACTTCCTGTCCACTCACAGCAGTACGCTTTGCTTTCTCCAAATGGTCGTAAATAGTTTCCGACCAACGTTGAAACAATAGTTCTAATTCGTTTGGTTTATGTTCTAGCAATACCTGAAGTTGACCAGTTGAAAGCATTACCAGGAATAAAGGGTCGCTTGTAGATAATCCATGCTCGACAGCAACTGCTAAAACCCGTCTTTGAAAATCAGCATCTTTCCCTTCAAGTAAACGGTTGAGATAACTTTCATTTTTTGCTTTTCGTAAACTATGCACCATAATCAATTCCTTTTTGCTTTTTAATTTCGAGCTGATCAGCTTCGTTAACTGAACGTTCTTCTTCCATTGCGTTTCTTGCTCGTCGAAAATCTTCTCTATCGAATTGATGCAAAATCATCTCAATTTTGGCAGCATCAATATCACCCAAAGCGTGAATAATATCAGCGTCGAAAGTCGCAGTAAAAATAGTATGTCCATCTTCCGAATCGCTTAAGGTACAACAACTTTCTTCAACATTGATTGTGACAATTCCAAAAGGTGTAAAGACAAATTCATCAATATTTTGCCTCTCGTACTCATCCATGATTCTTTGGGTTAAATCTATTTGAGCATGAAACAATTCATTTTCATCTAATTTTGGAGCAGCTTCACGTTGAAAGTAATTCATAATTTCAGTTATGTTTGTGGTGTTTACTGCTGATTGTTGTTCGTTATATAGATGATTGTTGTGCATTTCTATTTCTAATTCTTGTTCTAAAGTAACTAATTCATCCGAAAACGAATGAATTATTAAATCCCTTAAAGCATTTAGATTGTCAGGAGTAATGCTTAATTGGGAAGCAATGACACCCGTATCTTTTTTGTTTATCATATTCTCTTCATCATCTTCATTACTACTTGAATCATCAGAGCTATTTACAACCTGGGATATATTTGAAATTAGTTCTTCACGTAAATGCGCTAATTCCCACAGATATTCCGGACTAAAAACTTGGTCAAATATTTTGTTTCGAGTTGTATATTCAAAACTTGGTTCTAAATTACGGAAGGGTGATAGACTCCACTTACCTTCACGGTTAATGTGTCCGCTAATTAATACATCTGCTTCTTGATGAGCAAAAAACCATTCCGATTTAATTCCTAAATGCTGTAATATACTATCTTCGGTGGTAAGAACATATAATCTTCCCATGTATTGTTCTTTATCACTAATGATTACGTCACAGTTAAAAGCTTGATTTGTTGAGTATAAAGTCTGAAGTTCATAATTCATAATACTATTTTAGTAAGATGTATTGAAGAAGGCAGAGGGCAGGAGGCAGGAGGTAAAAAGAAGAAAATAAAAATATATGTTATGGGTTTAAATTTAGGTCAAATTAATAATTATATTGAATATCCTTTTAGTAAGATGTAAAAAGTTAATCTCCCTTCTGCCCTCTGCCATCTGCCTTCTGCCTTATTTCCCACATTTGAGTACTTTCAATTGCTTGATGTGATTCATTTAAAAAAGTAGATAATCTTTGCTGCGACATTATAGGCATGGTTTCTTCTATTTCTGTTGCATCAAACCTAAATTTATTTGAGTCAATAAAATATCTATCCCCTGGATACAACATTGGAAAATCAATGATTCTTAAAGTCTTTTCATACTTTTTACATAAATCTTTGTAAGTCGCATTATCTTTTAAAAAACTCCAATCATCAGTTTTACCTAAATTTCTGACAAAAATATGGAGCATTTTATCTTTGTATAATTTCAAAGATTGGTAAAATAAATCGATAGATTCAAAACCGCCGTCACATACAAACCATTTACAAATATCTACATCATATTTGTCTGCTACTTCTAACAAACGTCCCTTTTTTATCCAATTCTTAACTTGAGGAAATACGTTCGCAGGAAGATTGACTATTACGGGTTTTTTCCTGGCTAATTCAAAAATGATGTCAGCTTTATCCCCCTTGTTTACAGCTTCACTAAATTCAGCATCAACAGCATAATCATAAAAGCGCTTAACATCTTGATTAGTTATATCTGCATCCACTAAAGTATGTTCCAGCTTCTTATCAATCGCATACTGCACCATGACACGGGTAAACAACGACTTCCCTACCCCTCCTTTTTCACCATCAATTAAATGTATTCTTGCCATAATTAACTAATCTTTATTAATCAAAGGTTTCGCTATCAGTTGTCATTCCTGCTAAATTCCATGCTTGTAGGTTAGAATCTTCAAATTGCTCATCAATATTTAGTGTTGGCAAACTGATATCAAAATTCAATGGCGTATCTTTTTGAGTTTTTCTTGTCTCTAATCCTCCGAATACGGTGCATAAAACATCTGTAACTGCGTGTTCATCTACTTTTATTGAAATACTCACGCATTGAAGATGATTTGCGATCGCCTTTACTGAATCTAGAAATATGAGTTCTAGAGTTTCATGAGAATGACTACCTTCGCCATACAGTGCTAAAGCCATATAGTAAGCATTGAGAGCAGTAATTATCATCGCAGTTTTATCTTGAAATGGATGCAATTTCTCGTTTTGAATGTAACTAAGCATTTTTGCCTTGTCTGAATTCAATGGCGGCTGAGAACGCCATATGAAGTCCTTTTTTTTACTCATCTTGTACCCCTTTGCTTTCTCCTCTTCCCCCACTTTTTTCCTCTCTCATAACTGCTTTAACCTTAATACTGTGATACACCGAAAGCGCCCATACATCAGCTAAACGATTTCCTAACCACTGCTCGTTTAAAGTTTGTGGTACTTCCACGCCGCCATGCCAAACTATAGGCGTTGCGGGAAATAGTGCATCTAATTCTTCTCTTAGATAATCAGCCGTACCACCACAAATGATTACCTCGTCCAATTCGTTTTTATTCGGCAATACTTCTGTTAACCAACTCATAAGTGCAATACTATATTCTGCTCTCGATGAATTTATAACAGATATGATTTTTTCAATTTGAGCATCTCGAAGATTATCAGAATTACATAAATGATAGAAGTGCTGGGGTTTTGCTTCATTACCAGCTGCAACAATCCCTTCAATCAATTCTTGTGCTTCTAACCCTGATGTACGTTCTATGACTAAATCGACCATTTTAGTCATGCCCAACTTAGCTGTTTTACCGCGATTCAAAATACCGCGACGAGATATGATTACCGAGGCATTCCGATATCCCAACATCACTAAAGCAATAACTTTACGCCTTATTGCCTCACCTGTATTTTTGCAGTACATCGCATAAATACCACCACTTTCAGGAAAGCATTCGTAACCTATTAAGTTGGCATTAATCTTCTTGGTTGGTGTATCGAATTGTGCTAAAGCTTCCTTGAGCATCGGTTTGAGTAACGCCGAATCTTCAAATTCCCCCGGTGGTAAAAGTAATGCCAGAGAAATGTCAAAAGAATCAGATAACTTGAATTTCTGCTTTATCGCCCACACGGCAGCCAAGGTTTTATACAATGCCAATTCATACTTGCGCGGTTTTAGTCTCGGTGTCGCACTGTAGATGCTCCGTGCCAAGTAACCTACTGCTCGATAATCTTCACGAATTCCCACCCAAGCGGTGTTTTCAGGGTAAGCATTGCCCAAATTACGAGTTTGAAAAGCCAACGACGTGTAAGGAGCTTCGATTACAGCAGCTTCCATCCAGAGTGCTGTTGGTTTACCACCGCGAATCTGCACTATACCTTTAGTACCACTTCCACCAAAGTCCATAGTAAGAGTCAATTGGGGATATGCAAGATTATTTAATCTACCCATAAGTAATTTCCTCACACAGCATCTCTACTAGGGTAGCAATTAGGAATATTTCTTCAGGTATAACTAAAGTAGTTATTTGCTCTATCACTATTGACGTAAAGCTGATTATAGGGATTTTGTAGGGTAAAAGTGTCAGTCATCGAGCTAATGGATGAGCATTTCCTCCATTCTCCCTACTCTGGGTTGTGCGGCGGTTTTTCCCTCATAAGGCTGCTGTCTGGCGGAGCAAGCAGTGGTGGTATACGTATTTATTCTTTGAAAGAATATTTCTTAATTAAACTCTGGTTCATCCAGGCTTTTTTCTGCTTCGGCAATCAACTCATCTAAGCTATCTGGAAAAGTCCCCCGTTCTACCATCTTGGTGAAAACTTCATAGCAGTCACTCTTTGCTTTCTCCTTACGCGGAAAGCCGAGCCATAGAATCACAATTGCTTTTAATTCTGGGGTATCAAAAGCCCGAAAAAATAATCGATACCTTTGAGGTAAACCCATTTTCTTCACTCGTCCGTAACGTTTTAACGCTCCCGTCAATGCAAAATAACTATGCTTTGGGTCGGAAGGAATTTTGGTTTCAATCGCAACAGTAATCGCTGCAAATAGCTTTACAGTTGCATGAGTTTTGAATTCATCTTCTGGCAACTTATTACGTAAATAAGAAACCCGATCTAATAGTTCTTGATACTGAACTCCAAATAGCTGAGGATGAAAATAAATTTCCCATTCATTACTGACAAACTTAGCCATCTTCGTGCGAATCTGATTCTAATTCCACACCCTCAATCAATTCGCGAGCAGTTTCAGACATTTCAACTGTATAAGGTTGCAATGTGTTATCTTTCAATGCTTCTGTCATCGCAAAATCCAGAAACAGCCGCATCACCAAGGAATCTTCTTCCGAATCGTCATCTACAACATCAGGAACAATCTTAACGATCGCAGTATCAGGGGACAACACTTCTATCCAACCCGAAGCATTGTTAAACTGAGGATGTTCGCGGTAAAAATCCGCAGGCAAGCGAAACCCTGCGCTGTTACCAATTTTGGTACTGCGAATTTTGTAGGAGTTACTCATCTATTGTATGTACGTGATGTACTTACATCATAACAGAATTAACCCAACTTAAAAAAACTTGTGCTGCTTCTTAAATATATTTAACAATCGCAATGGCAGCTAAACAAAAACAACATACAGTCCGATTTGAAATGCTGCTGACAAAAGAACAAAACGAACATTGGCAAGCATTAGCGGAATCTAACGGTATCAGCAAAGCAGAACTGGTTAGACGGAGAATGGCAGGATGTCGTATCAAAAGTATTCCCCAAATTAACTGGAAATGCTACTGGCAATTATTAAAAATCAGCGAAGATATTAGTCAAATCCTCAAGGCTCACAATGATGTCATAACCAAAGGTTTAACCCCACCACCTATTGACTTTAATACTTTTGAGAAGCTATTGAGAGAAATTTCAACATTACGTTTGTGTTTAATTTTAGAAGGCGAAGAAGAAATTAATAAAGAGGTTAAAAAAAGCGATAATTGGGAAGAATAAATTTAATTCCATCAACGCTGTACTATGGCAAAACAGCCAAAAATAAAAATAGGTGAGCGCATCTGTCGTCGTACAGACGATAACAAAGTATATATGGGTATTTGTATAAAAATTACAGAAAAAGGAGTTCGATGTAAATGGGATGATTTACCGTTGGAACTAGCGACTGTACTTCTTTACAAGAACTATGGAGAATTTTGGGAAAAAGTTAGTGATTAATTTAATAACCATTCGTTTAATTATGATGTAGTACGGGCGTAGAATGATTGGCAAGATTAAAAAAGGTAAAAGCTTCGTAGGGCTTACCAAATACATCCTTGAAAAAGAACAAGCGGAGCTTCTAAGCACAAACCTTGCAGGAGAAACACCACAAGACTTTTACAGACAACTTTGTGCAACACAGCAGTTAAATCCGAGAGTGCGATACGCGAAGCGTCGCCCTTCGGGCTATCGCCAGTTAGTCATATCAGTATCAGTTTCCCATTTCACGAAAAACCAGAAAATCAAGAATTGGAAGAAATTGTCGAAGAAACGCTTATAGGGATGGGGTTTGAGAAAAACCTTTATTTTGCAGCATCCCATAATGACTGTAATCATTTCCACCTGCATATTGCCGCAAGTCGTATCAATATCGATGGTGAATGTGTATCTGATTGGTATGATAAACGACGTTTGGAAAAGGTTTTAAGAAATTTAGAATCCCGTTTCAATTTGACCTCTGTACCAAATTCATGGTCCGTTGACCGTACAGCACCATCTACCGGACAAAAGCGGCGAATGTTTCGAGAAAACCAAGAATTTGAGTTGGGCTTGCGGGATAAACCAGCAGATAAAAGTGCAGTTGAGAAAATTCAAGATGCAATAGAAACTGCGATTCAACCAGGGATAGAGTTTGCTCAATTTGTTGAAAAATTGAAACTAGCAGATGTAGAAACATCATTGAAATTCAACGACGAGGGTATTATTCAAGGTATTTCCTATTCCATAGATGGTGTTGCGTTTGCTGGAGGTAAATTAGGCAGAAATGATTTTGCTTGTAATCTCAAAGGGTTAGCAATGCGAGGTGTTAAATTCGACCTAGAATACGGTGATTTGATGTTAACTCGACACGAGACTAAAGATAATAAACAGCCAAATGAAGCAAATCATACGAAAGTCAACGGGAATATACGTTCCAAAAATACCCAAATAGAATTTGATTAAATTGAACTCCCCAAATTGCCATATTTGTGGAGTATTGGACTCGGTTGCTAAGAAAATATGACAACCGAGTCTAATACTCTTTAACGCCTTAATTTTACTACCTTTCAACTGATTGAATACTCTGCTTCAAGAAAAGCCAATATTCGCTCCTGCTTAGGTGTTAAGCTAGATGGGTCATGAACCTTTCCCAACACTTCTAGTACTGCTGCATGGGTAGGCTCATAATCTGATTCAACTTTACTGACTATATGTCTGAGCCGAATGCAATTTTGGGAAGCTGCATCTTCACTCGCTGCATAAGCTCTTTCTAAATGCTCTGGTTTAACAGTTTCCAAATCAACTTTCCAGGTTTTAATACTGCAACTATGAGGGTTTATCTGACAAACAATGCACCAACATCCAGAAAATGGTCTTAAATCCGGTTCATATTTTGGCATAATTCGACACACCTCACCAACATAATGTGGATTAGGTACGCGCTGCTTATCCTTTATTTGCCGGACTATATCAGATTTGTTTTGCTTGCTACGGAGTAATTTTTGTGCCGATTCTTTTCCTTCTCGATCAACAACTTTCGCAAGCAATAAAATATCCTTTTTAGTTAGCCCGCTATTACGAGCTAATATAGAATGCTTGAGTTCTTCACCCAGCGATTGCGCTAAAGTATCTAATGCATTCGTAAACTTAGCATCGTTACGAATAGTTCTACCAGTAACTTTGTACTGTTGTGCCAAACTTTGAGCCACATCTACCGATAGGAAATTATTTCCGTTCGGTGAATTCTGCTTCAGATTGTGATTGCGATCGCCTTTCAAATTGAGATATCGTTTACCTCGTAAGTAGCTGCCAACTTCAGGTGTAATATTGCGTCTACCCAGTTGATTATTCGCAATCCAGCAAATAGCAGCTTCTCTTGAAGCGATTTCAATTTCCACAATTTTGTAAGGTATATGCTCGCGGGTGCATATCTCATAACGGTTGTGACCATCGAGTAAAATATTATGATGTTGCCACACGATTAACGGGTCAAGACAACCAAATTCCTTTAAATTTGCTTGTAGTTGTAATTTTTCTTCAAGAGCTAGAGGAGGAATTAAATTTTTAAACTCAGGGTCAATAGTCACTGTGGAAACTTCTGAATGTGGAATTTCGGGAATATCGTCGGGTTCGTCCCAAGTAGGGTCATATTTAACACCATCCCAATCACCTTCATAACTTTTTTGAAATGGTTGCTGATATTGATCGGTATTAAAAATCATCGTAATTTTTTACACTCCTACATTAATTTAGAAGGCATTCCTCATGAAAATAAGGAAAGAATACCAATTATCTAAGTCTTAATATTTCTTCCTACTGCCGATTGCCGACTGCCCTCTGCTGTGGTACCAAATTTTTAAAACAAGTAAACTGTGCATCAAACAGCAGTTTTATGGTTCCCGTCGCACCACCCCTATTTTTAGCAATAATTACCTCTGCAATACCTCGATCGATCGTATCCGGGTGGTAATATTCATCACGATATAGAAGCAATACTAAATCCGATTATTTTCTGCAACCAAGCGTTTAACTTTTGTACTAATTGAATTGAGAGTTACAATGGGTGAATCATCGATGTAGATCGGTAATTCACTTAATTTACTAATCGATTGCGCTAAAGGTTCCCATTGGAATTTGCTGATTTGACCGTTTTGTAAATAGCTTGATTCAATCGGCATCTCAGTCGATAAAAATCTATCTCCCCATTCCTCCTTGCCCATTTCAAGACTAAAAATTACAGTTGGCAGATGTTCTAATTCGGAAATATTAAAAGCCAAATTACCTAAGAACGATGACTTACCCATCGCCGGACGACCAGCAATAGTGATCAGTTTTCCTGGCTTAAATCCTCCTATCACTGCATCTAAGCCGTAGAATCCAGTGTTAACACCCCTTGGTGATACGCCCGTACTTTTTCCTTCAATGCGTTCAAAGGCATTTATCAAGATGGATGATAAGGGAGTTGGTTCGGAGGATGATGCAAAAGCGCTGTTATTTACCTCTAGAACCTTTGAAAAGGCTATGGATAACTGTTTACCTATTTCTTGGGTTTGGTCGTGTGCTAGCGCGTAAATTTCGCCGCTGGCTTTGATTAATTGCCGTCGGTGGTATTTATCCATCACCAATTGAGCCAAGGCATCGATGTTAACTGCCGATACCGTCCGGTCTACCAGGGACGCTAATTGGTTCCTACCACCAATTTTTTTAAGCAAATTACGATCGGAGAGCCAATTGATAACTGCTAGTAAATCCGTTGGCTTACCTTGGTTATCAAGCTCCAAAACAGCAGTATAAATATTGCGATGGGTGCTGATATAAAAAGCCTTTGTTACGAGTATGTCCCTGACTCTGGCAATTGCTCCTGGGTCGAGCAAGATACCGCCTAAAATCGCTTCCTCTGCTTCGATATTTTGAGGAGGCAGCTTGTCACAAAAGCCAAAACTGAGATTTTCAGCCATAGTTCCCCTCCAGCAGTATTGGATTATTTACCAAAAGCTCACGTACATCTGCACGGGCAGATTTCGCCCAATTGAACCAGCATTCGTAAAAATCATCTTTGAAAAATTGTCGTAAGCTCGTGCCATTTCCAGCTTCCACAACAACCTTTAGCTGCCCGTACCACATTTGGTGCTGTGGCTCACTGAAAGCCTCGAAATTGTATTTAAGCTTTTGCGTAAGCGTTTCAAGCCACTGTCCATGTAATTCTTCAAAATGAGCTTCGATCCACTTAATGGGTAATTCTGGTGGCTTTGGTAAAGAAGCTGTTTTCTTTAAACCAAATTGCAAAAAATTCTCTCTCTCGTCTTCTGAGAGAGTCTGTATTAAGTCTGAATAAGTCTGAGGGGAAAATAAGCCCTTACTAGGCAAGGGTTCTGGCTCTCGATTTGGACAATTCTGTCCAAAGTTGGACAAAATTGTCCGGGGTTGGACAAAATTGTCCAAAGTTGGACAAAATTGTCCGGGGTTGGACAAATCTGTCATTTTCTTTTTCTCGGAGGATTTGATTGTTCTTTTCTGTTGACAGATCTCCTTCGCTTTTTTACCTGCTAAATTTTGTCCGCGCACCAGGATTGGTTCCCAAACATAGAGTTCTAGCTCTTCCAAACGAGCCAGAGAGCGTTTGATTTGTCTGGAACTGACTCCTATGACTTCGGCTACTTCCGGGATTTTGGGTAATTCAATCATCTTGTCACCGAAAGGGTCTATCATTTGCAAATAAGACCATAATGCCCAGTCAGCAGCAGTCAATTTGCTATTAATAGCTTTGATAGCCATTGAATTTGGAGTTTGATAAAAACCTTTTGGCTCCACACTCGCAAGAGTGACACCTGAAATAACTGTTTGTTGTGTTTGTGTCATACAGTTTAAATTTGATTAAGGTTAGAAAAGTTTTGACTTATAAAGGTAGAAGGCAGTCCCGATCTAAAATTTCTTCTCTCCCTGCCCCCTGCCTTCAACTTAAATACTCATCCAAATATTTTTGACCAATTATTGTAAGTGGATTACCTTCTCCCGATTCATTAAGTGATTTCCAAAAAGCCGTAACAATTTCCATGTGAATCATGTCTGTGACGGAGCGGTTAGGCATTTGAACTCGAATTGGCTCAACTCCCATCTTTCGCATAAATTGGCGAGCAGTGTAAGATGGTTTCTTTACTGAAACCCACATTTGACGAGTCGTAATTGCAGTGTCTCCGGTTACTAATTTATAAGCAATTACTCGGAATAATTTATGCTTGATTTTAATCCGCTCGACAGCTACCAAATAATCTCCGTCGGTCAGATATTTTTTAGAGAACAATTGGACATTGTTTGTCATCTTTATTCACGCGAAAAATTCATCACCATTAGTAGTGATTATTAACGCGCTCTCCATATTAAAGGACAAAGTATGGGATAGACAATCCGGATGAGCGACCAGAAGCAGTCAGGGGTTTGTATCCCGCAACTTCATAAGTTTCTGCCAAAACTGATTGCTTCGCGTTCAGATTTTTGTTACTAACATCGAACTTTTCTCTGGGTAGTTGTCTGTACAAAAATTCGCAGATATAGATGCACGGAGGATGAATAAAAAATATGTAGATCGAAGCTAATTTGATACGCGAGCAAAACTTGAATATTCCGGATTCGATGTTCTTACTCATCATAAGTGATAGAAAAAAAATCCGGCAAAATTAATCAACCAAATTATTTTAATATTATGTAGTCCAATCGTTTTTCTTTATACAAAGCAATTCATGAATAAATATATTAATTGATACACAGTCTATATAGAAAATCTATATTTTCTATACTTGTATAAAAATAGTATATTCATGAGTATTACAAGTCGCCAAATCTCTAATAAAGCAAGAGAAATCAAATGAGAAGGAAACTCTTAACTACATTTTTTATTTAATTAGATAAAAATAAGGCAAATACTGAGAATATTTCTTGTTTATATTAGATTTGATGGGCAGGTTGATATAACTGAGGACAATAATACGAGTAACATAGAAAACTTCGGTGACAATTAATAAAGTTGCACAATAGTTATAAATACTGCAATAAAAAGTTAATATTTTACTTTTTACAGCATTTTTACTGATACCAACTATCAGCAAAATGCTATCTATTAACTGTATTTGGATTTTAAATGGTTAACATAGAGTTGTCTTTTCTACCAAGCCTCATCGTGAGCGGGGCTAACCAATTCTATTTCCTTGCCTTCTACTTGATTGATTGATTGTACTGAATGTTTCCCGTTTACTAAAAGCTGCTCTGCAATTCTTTTTCTCAAATCTATGGCTTCATCTAAGTGACTAACATCAACCATCGGGGAACGCATCATTAATCTCGGATAAACCTGCTCGAACCAAAGTTGTTCGCTTCTATTTATTCGCACTATATCTAATTTGGGGATGGGAATAGTTATAGGATAAGGAATCGAACCTTCATTTCCAGAGGTATAACCAGGATTAGTAATCACGCATTTTCCTTGAGGGAAGCGCATAATTTCATCTGCGGTAAGGATTGGCATTGTCTGTAAATTATCCGTCCAAGTAATAGTCCGTCCTTCCTTGGAGTCACTGATAGACTTATTCTTAACAATAAATTCCTTATGTCCGTAGCCCGAAGAAAACTTGTCCGCAGTTGAGTAATTTGCTGGGTTGTAGAGAATTTTAGTACTGCAAGCACTGATTATAGCGGTTGCTAAATTATCACCATATGCGTTCGCTAATTGTTCTAAAGATTGGACACCTAATACAAAACAAGCTCCGTTACTTCTGTACTCGTTAATCCACTGGGGTAACGCTTTGAGGTAAAGTGATGGTAGCTCATCGATAAATATTCCCAAGGGGTCTTTCCTTTGCGTACATAAATTGCTCACAATTGTCATGTGCAGTGCTGCTGCAAGCAATGGTCCAACAACATCGCGTCTGGGGTCATCTAATTTGAATATCAGGATTTGCTTTCCCGATAATTTAGTAGAAATAGTACTTTTACCGATGAAAGAAGAAAGAAGCGATCGCTGGATAAAAGCAGAAAATATACCTACTGTGGTTGTGTCGATGCTAGCAATAGTTTTCTCGCTGTCTTTTGCTTTGAGGTATTGTTGAAACGAAGCAGCAACCCAACGAGAAATCGTACCTGCTTCTACTGCTGCGTGTAACTTGTTGATAAAATCATCGATGGATTGGATGCAGTAAACGGTGGCTAAATCTGGACAATCACTACCCTTCGCCAGTTGGATTAATGCTTTAGCGAGTAAGTCAGCAGCTTTTGAGAAAAACTCGTCTCCTTTACCACTACCACCAGCATTTGCGTTAATTACTTGAGCAATTTGTGCCGCGCTCACCGCATCTTCTTGATTCTCCATGAAATCGAGTGGGTTAATAACTTCACTGTATGGTTCACCAGGAGCAAATATTCGCACATCGTAACCATAGCGTGCAGCGAGCGGTGCAAGTAGTTTCATTTGGTCGCCTTTTTTGTCGTAGACAATTAGGGGAAAACCCTGCATCATACAGCTTTCTGCCATACGGTCAATTGTGCCAAAGGTTTTACCGGAACCGGGAGCGCCAAGAACAAGAGTAGAACGTTCCGCGTGGGGAATCCAAACAGTTGGGGATGCTCCGAGGAAGGTTTGAAATGCTGCTCCAAATTTTCTGAATTTACCAGAAAACCAGTAGCGGGGTGAACCGCACCAAAAAGTCACTTTGTTGTGAAAGCGTTCTTCAATTTGTTTGAGAGCAAGGTTAGTTGCAGCTAGCTTTTCACTTATTCCTACTATTTTTCCCGTAGAAATCTTACCTTTTTTACCACTAGAAAATTGACTTAATACAAATAAAACTACTAAAATTCCTATCATTGCTAAACCTTCGGGATTAGCGAAAGTCTTCAATAGTCCATTTATGTCAAGACTTGATTTTATTCCATTTGATTGTTCTTCAACTAGAGTTTGATTATTACTAGTCTCTGATAATAGGAAATATTGTTTCATATATGAAGATTTTTATCAAAATAAAAATACTGATTTCTGCCTTTTATAATAAGGTCGCCATTAGTAACAAAATTCTTAAACTAAAATTAAAATAGATAAGAAAGCGTACAATTCTTATTGATAAACTATTTAGACTTATTGCTTTAACCTTCTCCATTTTTAATCTCCTATAAAAATAGGCGCATTAACTTCATAAGTAAAAAACGGAACCGGACCAATAAAGTATGGTGTTGCACCACAGGCATTTTTGAAGCGAAAGAATAAAGCGGTGTCAACAGTATCAGTTTTCTCGTCGGGTTCCATTACTGCTACTTTAAAAGCGCTTCCATAAGGCAATCTTCCAGTAGGCTCCTTACCTCCATTTACGGATTTCAAGCAACCCCAACCACCTTCTACCTTTTGATATTTTCCGCTAATCCAAGAACTTCCTTCAAATTTACCTCTAATATTGCGTCCTGAATTTTCTAAATCATCTAGTTCAATATGTGGACAATCTTCTCCTTGACAGGGAACAGAAAAGCCTGCTACATCAGAACCAGACACCGTTCTTTGACGACGTTTTTCAGCCGTACCCCAGATAAAATCAATTCTGGCAACTTTGTTACCTAATTCCGCTAAGGGAAGGGGAAAAGAAGCTAATGGAACATCGCTTAATCCTGGAATATCTTTAACTAAAGCGTTTTCCCAACCTTTAAAATTTGATAGTCTTACTGCATCAAGGTTGGGTATGTCAGAAATTGTATATGTTGATAAATCAATTTGATTGAGCTTGAGATTTCTTAAAGTAGGATTTTGGGACAAAAGTTTTGTTAAAGAGGTATTGATATTTATTTGAGGAGATTCGGTTTTTAATAATGTAGCTATGGGTAGTATTTTAGCTGCATTAGTTTGTCCTAAGTTTGGTATTACTTCTACTAAATTTTCAACAGTTTGTTCTCCTAATAATAGGAAGCTTTCTAAAGAAAAGTTTTTCAGGTTCTTCTCATTAGTAATATTTCTAATGCTAAATAATTGAGGTTTCAATGCTTCATCAATATCGCCTAAAGTTAAATATTTATCTGGAGTATCTCCAGCGTTCCATGCTCGTGAGAATCCGTTAACTTTTATTGAGCCACCGTTTTGTATTGCTGGCATTTGGTTAAATGAAATTCTTTGCCAATCAGGTAGTAATATAAAGTTACCTTCTTCTGAAGGCAGAGTACGGGTAGGTAGATTAGTTTGGCTCTGTGCTGAAGATGAGCTTGAATAAATAGCAATGGAAGCTAATATAATAGGAATAAGTTTTAAAATAATAAATTGACTAATTTTCATTAATCTATGTTGAGATATTTTCTCTTATTTTCAGTCATTTATCGTTAGGAATGTGCTTGACTATTGACGTAAATGTATTTATCACAATAGTGATATCTTCAATCGCACTCATTGTGATGAATGAAGTAAATCTCCCTTTGATAAGATAATCATAAACATTTTAAGAAACCACAAATAGACTTAAAATTATAATTTTGTTAAATATTGAGTACATTATTACTAAACAACAAACAAAAGTTTAGAGGAAAAGGTTCTAGAATTTATAAAGGCGGTGGTGAGCCTGCGCGTTGCGGGGGAACACAGCCGTTGTAGCGACTGGCGAACCCGGAGGGTGATTGATAAGTTTTCAACTTTGAGTATGGAGGAAATCGAAGCTATGTTGAATTTAGATTCTTTGAAGACAAGTAGAGTTTACCAAGAAGCTAAAGAAGAAGGTTCCCTGGAGACAAAATTAAAAACTATTCCCAGGCTAATCAAACTAGGGTTAACTGTTGAACAAATTGCAGAATCTCTCGATTTAGATGTAGAAACAGTAAGAAAAAATACTCAACAATAAAACTAGCTTGCTTGCAACAAGTGGGTGCTGAATTTAAAAGTATTCCACTTGATACTGTTCAATTTCCAAACAAAACCTCCGGTTCTTTAGCCCAACGACTTGTATCTGGCGATGCAGCAGGACGAGCGTAAATTGCTTTATTACGAATCTCCACAATTTTATCTTCTTCCCGAATCATGCTAGGAGTAAAGTGCGATAGCCCGAAGGGCGACGCTTCGCGTATCGCACTTCTAAAAAATCTCTCACGCTAACATTCAAAGGTCGTTTTCCAAGTTCAGAGGTAGGAAACTTCTGTGCATTCTGATAAAAGATTTCCTCAGCCGTTTTCCTCACCATCAGCGCGATTTCTGCCGGAGTAAGTAGTTTGGTTTCTCTCAATAAGCGCAACCAATCTTTCTCGCAAAAATCCAATCCAGGAAAATATTTCGCTAGATGCAATTTAAAGATTTCATATCTTGCTCCAGTATGGGGAAGGTCTACAAAAATAATCTCATCAAAACGACGTATTAATTCTGGAGGTAAAAACTCCAATCTGTTAACTGTTGCCATAACTAAAACTTGCGATGTTCTTTCTTGCATCCACGTCAGTAACTTTCCTGCTAATTGACGAGATACACCACCGTCGCGATCGGAATCGAAACCCGCAAAACCTTTATCAAAGTCGTCAAAATAAAGAACTAAACCATGTTCTCCATTCGCATCGCAAAATTGTAAAAACTCTCGTAAATTCTTCCTTGATTCGTATGCAGTAGCGCCCCGTAAAGCAGCCCAGTCAGCAGCAACCATTGGTACACCCATTTTCTTGGCTGCTAATTTTGCACTTAAAGATTTACCCGTTCCTGGTGGTCCCCAAAGAATCATTCCTTTTGGAAAGCTGAGATTGTGTTGTTTCGCTTCTGGCTTAAGTAATACCGCAGCACGTTCTAAAATTTCTTCTAATAAATCCAAACCAGCAGCTTGTGGTACATCTGGCTCGCTTATAAATTCCACACCCTGACCTTTTAGCTTGCTCTTCTTATAATTTAATACCCCATCAATCAATTCTTCTAAGGTATGGGTAAATCTCGATAAACGCTTCAATAACATCTCTAATTCACCAAGTGGCAACCCTAAGCAAGTGCGGATTAAAGTTTCAAGCTGTTGTGTACTATTTGTTGTCAATTTACAGTCGCATAAATCCTGAACTAAAGTTGTAATTGCGATCGCACTTGGTAACGGGTTAACTAATACGGGAATCAAAGGTGTTAACGAGTGAGGAAGTTCAACATAATTTTCCAAACAGATGAGAAATCTTGGTACAGAATTTGCATCTAGGTCATAAACTAAGTTACTCAGCATCATTTCTGTTTGCTGGGACAACATACCTGTTAAGATATCCGGCGAAATTGCACCTTCAAAAACAAATATCCCTGGGACATCGGGATGTTGTAATAACCAACTCAATCCTGAAAAACATTTGTACTTTGTAGATATAAGTCGCTGATTATCATTGAATAGTTGTAACTCAGAATAACCAGTATTCCAAAAATATAAAGGTAATAATTTATTCTGAGCCAATTCATAAACAAATTCTAATATTTTAAATCGTTCGGTAATAGGACTTTCTATTGTAATAACAGTTTGTTTACTATTGAATAACAACGGTAAATGACTCAAATTCATTATTAGTGTATCCTCGTGAGAGAAGATATTTCATAAATACAATAGGTAATTATGAGCGAAGATAGTCAAGGTCTAGAACAGATTTTAGGTACAACAATCACGGAATACACTCCCAACGCAATTAAATTTAGCAATTTGTCTTTAGGTGCGTTAGAACAATTACTCGATCAAGGTTACACAAGAGAGGATAAATATTACAATGGATCACCCACGATAGCTAAATTTATTAAGTTTGGTAAACGTTGTGTTGAGATGAGAGCAGTAGCAACATTTGACGGAGTAGGTTTTAAAAACCAAAGTTCAGATGTGGCTATTGACGCGATAGAAGTTGTTGGAGTTAAAGATTTAGATTTTGCAGGGGAATTTATAAAATTTGTACAAGGATGTGATGAGATAGAAGTATCCTCAGAATATTTATTTGCTTGGTGGGATTAGAATTTTATTTCTACATGAAATAAAATTTTCTCGTATTTATTGTAAATAAGTTCTCCGGTAATTAACACTAGCCCATTTCTTCGCTTGCTTGATAGTCCACATGGGTTCGGGTGGTAATAATGGTACATCTTTTAACTGAGCAAGAAAAGTATAATCCCCCGTAACTTGAGCAATTACTTTAGCTATGGTTTTGCAGCAACAATACGGATATTTAACAGCTTGCTTCTCACTAAAGCGAATCACCAGTAAATTATTATTAGTAAAAAATTGATTTCTAATATTATCTTTGCCTTGATCAATACAATGATGTGGTGCTTTAGTATTACCTACATAAGGTTCATCGATTTCAATATCGAGACTCAAACCGCTTGTATGCACTATTACGAAATCTGCTGAGTAAGGATGAGGAAATTTAGGGTTGTGGAATGCTATTCCCTGAACGATATTCGGAAAGAAGCGCTTAGTAATTTGATAAAAAGCTTTCTCAGAAACACCTGTGGGAGCATCACTTTGCCTATATGGTTGTAATACTTTCCCTTGCAGCCAGCGGTGTAGTTCTTCTTCACGTTGCGGTAGACGCATTGGGGCAATATTATCTTTTTTAGTCTTTATTTGAATCGGATTGGAAATATTTCTCTTGCTTTTTTTGTTAGAGAAGTTTGAGATAAAAATCTTACTACCTAAGCTGATTGAAAGCCAGAGAATAACAATTAGCCAAAGCGGATATAAACCAAAAATATGCAAATAAATTGAAATAATTAAAGTTATACAAATGGGTATATAAAATATTTTATTGAGGGAATAATCTTTCTCAATTCCCTCATTGGATAAATTTATTCTCTTTTTATCGATTTGATGAGAATCTTGTTGAAATTTGGGTGTAGGATTTTCTGCCATAAATTCAAGTATTAAAGATGGATAAAAGGTGGCAGGATAAGATTTATTCACTTCCTTGTAAATTTTTATTATTTAATGTAGGTTTTGGCAAAGGTCTTTTTAAACTATCTTCAATTCCTAATAATCCTAATTCAGTCAATAAAGGTAAACTCACTTGTGTATTTTGAGCAACTTCAACCAAAGATTTATCAGAAGTATTTCGAGCCAATGCAATAAATTCTCTAACCTTAGTAACAACAGGGTCAGATGGTGGAGTATAACCCTTACGAATAGCACAAACCAAACCACGTTCAATATCGTTAATCGTCGCTCTCCTGAATGTTCCAACTTGCAAAGTAGGTTCTCTACCATCAGGTAATGGAGTTTGATTAGATAGGCTTAATCCACTGTAAGCAGGTGAGCTATTACTATGAAGTAGGTTAAAAGTGTACAGATGTGCTTTGCCATCAGTAGTTTTAGTCTTAACGAATAAATTTGTAATATTCGTTGTCGTTAAATTAGGAAATTTCAGTGGCTGTATTTTACGTAAGAATATAGTTGTGGCTTGACCATTATCTAAAGGTGTATCGGTAGCATAAGTAAAGTGAGTCGGGTCTGCTAGAAAAATTTGAGTAATGCGTTCATTTACTTCAGAAAAATCAACAGCAGTCGCTCGACCAGACCAAACTTTTATATCAATGGCTTTTGAGTTCAAACCTCTAGCTTCGCTGATATTCACTGTTAATATCGCTGATTCGGCATGAGACGGAGCTGTTAAGAATATAGTAGATATCGCAAAAGCTACTATTGGTAATTGTTTCATGTTCGTAAATTAGGAGTGGGGGAGTGGGGGAGTGGGAGAGCGGGAGAGGGGGGATGTCGGAATAAGTTATAGTTTCTTCTTACAAATACTTTTCTTAGATATAGTTAGTCCTTTGGTGATATCAAAAAGAATCACTATTGTTGGACGAGATATGAACACAACATACGATTCTATTCTTGATATCAACCGTACACACTGCGGAATAAATCTTCAATAAGCAAGATTGTTACGAATAAAAGTGATTATTTCTCTATCACTCTCCCCCACTCCCCCACTCCCCCGCTCTCCCGCTCTCCCCTCCAATCTCAAAGAAGTTATTAAAAACAACCGAAACCCTTGTCCCCACAGGTACAATCGCAACATCGGGACGATTCACAATTTCGCTATCCGCTTTATTCGCACGTTGACTTAATCGTTGTGACATAGGTTTGAAAAATCCTTCAACTGCTGCGGCTAAGACATTTGGTTTGTTAGCTTTCGTGTTAAATGTCTGACTACTAAAACCATCATTAGAAATCACCATCGAAGATTGGCTTTGATTTTGATTGAATACTTCCCCAGCGCGACCTGCTGCACCCAATAATCCGATTAAAATATCTTGTTGAGCAATAGCTTTACCTTTATCCGATATAGATTTTGCAGTTAAAGGTTTATTGTTTTGTCCTCGAATTAAAATTGTATTTTTAGGTATTGCTTGTTGTTGAATCCTACCAGCAGAATCCTTATAAACGACTGCAACAACGGTTTGCTTAACAAGCTTATTAATCTTGGAAACTGATTTTATTTCTGTAATCAAAATCGTTCCTTTTGACAATGCGATACGTTTATCTATAGATAAAACGTCTTCTTGTAGTTCCACTGCAAAGCGTTCCTGGTTTTCATCTTCTGGATTCCAAATGATTGGTACTAAAACAGATGCTTCTGCGCTTGTTCCTATTTGTACTTGAATTGGAGAATTAGTAGCAGTAATAGTTTCTTGGGAAGATAGGGCAGGAGTTCGATTTAAAATACCCAATTCTCCTGGTGTTGGAATTTCGCCCTGGTTTCTATTTAACTTATTACTTGGAATTGTTGAAAGAGCAGAAACTTTATCTTGTTCCTTATTAGAAGCATTTGTAAAGATAACTGAAGATGAATCATTCTCCGAATTATCAGGCGTATTTTTAATTTCTGAGATTTCAGATTCATTTGGTAATGACTGTGCTTGTTCAAATGTTTTACTATCTTGTGTCCAATTGTTGTTACTTAGTGATGTTGTTTGTTGTCCCGAAGTTGCAAGTTGATTCCAACGCTCGAAGGGGTCTATTTTTTCAACGGTTTTTAGAACCCGATGAGAGGAAGTTTTAACAACTGTATTCTTTGGTTGAATCTTGTTTGGCACTCTTTCTCGAATAATTTTCGGTGGTGATTGTACTGTTTCTCGAATAATTCTCGGTGGTGATGGAACTTTTTCTCGGATGATTTTGGGTTTACTTGGTTTCGGTGTGCGAACTGTTCTCACAGATTTATTTGGCTTTGGTGGAGGTGGTGTTACTGGTGGAGATTCTTCAATATCCCGACTTGCTTGGTTGCGTAGCGCTAATTCAGCTTTAAGACGTGCAGCTTCATCACTTTCTTTATAAGCTAAAACTGTTGGTGTTGATTCTAGTACAGGAGCTTTGACAACTGGTTTCGGAGCAAAGAAAATTGACCAAATCATCCAACCAGAAACCATTACACTACCGACTAACAAAGATGCGATCGCAAACCTAATTAAAGGATTTTCGCTTCCTGATTGTGCTTCTGCTTGTTCGTTATCTCGTTTAATTAAAAATTCTTGGTCAATTAAAGCTACTTGTTCGGGTTGATATCCTGATATTTCTAATTCTTCTTCGGGAGTTAATTCATCAACGACTGATTCCAAATTATAGTTTTCTTGATTATTGTTCATATAAAATACTATTTATGAGTTTCATAACTTACTCCCTCCCTTTCTCACTCTGCCTTTCTTCGGTAAACTCAGAAATTTTAGTTATTTCCAATCCCGCACTTCTAATTTCATATAATTGCTGTTCTAATGCCGAATTTTCATTTAATTGTGGTGAGGGAATATCTACAGCTTGCAATCTAAAAGTGCGATTAAAATTAATCTCCTCATCTGTACCACCGGACAAGTTTACTAATACTCTTGTTGCCACCATATCAACTTCCCATTCGCCCAGTTTTACTTGTCTGGGAGCAGATAAATAGGAAATAATTATTTTAGAACGAACTTGACCGCCGAATACGCGAGTAGGTGTAATTTTTGCAAGTTCTTTTAGCACAGCATTACGAAATCCTTTTTTACCTGATTGAATTAGAAATGAAGCAATATAAGCGTTTGTAGTAACACGTTTACTTTTACCTATATCTCTTCCTTTATCCAACTCTTTGGTTCCAGGAATAACACCATCCCAATTAAAAGTTAAATTAGCCCATTGTCTTACAGTATTTTTTATGACTTCTGGATGACGATACAAATAATGCTGTTCCGAAATAACTAGAGCGCGACCGTTAACTAATTGCACAAATGTTGTTTTTCTAGCAGCAAGTTGATTCACTTTAAAGCTTAAAAACAATAGAAATAAAAAGCTTATCAAGCTAAATGTTGTCAGCCCGATAAAACATAAGGGAAGTATGTCTTTAGAGTCTAATAATAACTTAGGTCGTCGAACTTTTACGATTGATTTCAACATATTTTAAAAAAGGCAGAATAGGGTAGAAGGTAGAAAAAAAAGTTTACTTTCTGCGTTATTTCACAAATCCTGTTGCAACAGCAACCACGCCATCAAAAGCAGCATTCACAAGTGCTGGGACTCTACTATTAATACCCGTATAAAGTGTAATTCCACCTCCTCCAGCTATCAGTAAAGCTAATGCAGGAGCAAAGATACTAATAAATGCTAAAAATGCTAAATCAGAAACGCTTTGTGCGCCAGCAGAAACAATTACAGTTGCTGCCAAACCAACTACAATGTTGTAGCCTAACTGCACTCCAAACAAAGATATAAAACCGCTAGCCCAAGCCCATATTGGTTTTGAACCTAAAGGCAATAAACTCAATCCCAAAGCAATTGGTGCAAATGTGGCAGTCATCATTAATGCAGCTTCTAAAATATTGACAAAAGCCCATTGAAGAGCATAGAGAAAGGTAATTAATATTAAGGAAATAGAAGCATTAAAAACAGTACCAGGATTTTGTACAAAGTCTGTCAATTCTGCAACTGCTAAACGTGCTTGTTCTAACGGTGCATTATTTTGCTTTTCAGCTTCAGTGAGAATTTCTTCTACAATTGGTCTTTTTTCTTGTAAGCAATCGGTAAGGGGTTTACCAGTCTTCCCTTGACATTCAGCATAAATTGTAGATACTTGAGTTTTGACGTTTTGGGTTAAAGTAACGTTAGATATTGCACTTTTAAAAGTTGTATCGGCGAGTTGAATATCTAGAACGCTGACAACCTGCTGATGACCGATATTTCTGATGATAAGTACAGTTTGGGAAAGTAAATAACCGTTACTTCCTAGAAAAGAGCAATCACCAACGGGTAGATAAAAGATGCAGCTAATTCCGACCATAAAAATCGCTTTTCTTGATAATCAGCAGCCATTTTTATAGCAAGAAGAATAATGCTCATTGCTGCAAGCGTCGTACCTAGATTACATAAACCTGCCCATAATGCACCCGAAGGGTTAACTACATCTCCCCATACTTTATTCCAAGATTCAACGGTTTGTTGACTCAGTTGAATACTACTTCTGACTAAACTAATGCCAACAGCCGAATCCGAGTAATTATCAGATGGAACTTGAATTAATAAGGTAGGGAGAGACATATGAAAATACCATTTTATTGATTTGGCTGACTAAAAACAGAACCTCCGGGCATCATCAACAAAGAACCTTGAGATACAGCGCGATTCCCAACTGCGATAGCCCGAAGGGCGACGCTTCGCGTATCGCACTTTGTCTTTCTCTGGTATTTACTGCATTTAGTTCTGTAGCTGCTTGAGCAGTTAAAGTTAATCCCAAAGCGTTATCTTGTCGTGACTGATTCGCTTCTTTTAAAAGTAAATCGGAAATTGTTGTATTATTCTTAAGTTGCTTGGAAATATTTTGCAATATTTGCTGGGAAGTATCAGAATTTTGAGAATCATCTGACATTTGACTTGATTCAACCTCGGAACTAGCACTCAATTCAAGAGTATTTAGAGATTCCTGTTGAGCATTTTTAGAAAGAGTTTTACTCTGCGCTACTTCAATTGCTCCTAATCTTTCACTTTGATTGGCTAAATCTTGGCGAATTGCATAAGAATTAGGAATGTTATTCTCCAACTTGTTAGACGTAATACCATCGGATGGAAGCGAACCTTTCATGATTTCGCTTACGACTTGACCCAAATCGGGGACATCAACCGAACCAATTGAATTTTTAACGAGCTGCTTAATATTACCGAAAAAATCCCCGCGAACAAAGGAACGTACATCATTAATAAATCCTTGAATTTCATCTGATGAGTTTTTGTTGAATGTTGAATTAGTCGTTTGGGCAACTCTTCGATTTTCTGTTATATCTGAGGTTGCTGCAAATGATGAATTAATTGCAAGTACATTCAAACTCGCAACTGTTATTCCAAGTATTGAAATACTTCTAACAAGAAGGTAGAAGTGAGAAGGTGTTTTTAGTAAGGAATTGGTTCTTTTTCTTGTACATAAAGTTTCGTGCTTCCTCCCTTCTTTACTCCAACATACTCTACGTATACGTAGGCGTTTCCTTGTCTTGAGTTTTATCTTCCTTTGATACATTTTCAGTTTCTCCATTGATATGCAATAAATTTCTATTTTGTTTGACAGCTGCAACATAAACCTTGGTAAATTTAGCTAAACCTTGTAATTGTCCTTTGATGCTATTAGGGTATTGGGATAAAATTGCTCGACGTGTACTGCGTTCATCTTGATTCGTCGCTATTGCAGCTAAAGCCATTTCTCCTGGATAAAATCTGGTTTGCCAAAAACGTCCTCCTTTCTCAATTAACCAGCAGGAATATAAATCAGAACGACGGGGAAAGAAGGATTCGGAAGCATTGCTCGCAATTATTTCAACCGGATATGACAGATATTTCTCAAATGAGGCAACAGCATTTGAAGTAATACAACCAGTAATTCTGTAACTGATATTCTGCATAATCATCGCTGCTGCTGATGACTGACAGATTGTATCTGGGTCTTGACTAGATAAAACTATACTCAATCCATCTTTCCTTGCGGTCGCGCAGAGTTCACCCACCATTGCGCTGAAGCCATCTTTGCGGAACAATACAGAAAGCTCGTCACCGATAAAAAGACTTTTGAGATGAGAAAGCGCTACCCTCAAACACGCAGCTTTTGCTGCTACAGCCATTGTGTATGAATCTTGGTCGTTACTCAAGCCTGTTAGAGCATAGAATTTGACCATCGGTTCTGGAGAAAAACTGCTCGGTTTACCTATAGCTGTTCCTAAAGGACTTACCAGTAATGCAGTAATCTGGCTGGTGATTTGATTGATTGCTTGATGGTCAATGGCTTCTGGTTTTTGAATATTTAGTCGCGCAATGGTAACTATTCGGGAAAAATCTTTTAATGTTGGTATATCTTGCCATTCGGGTGATTTCCAACCTTTAGAAAATGCCAAATTGTAACGCTCGATGATATCGGGGTCACTTAGGAATACATCGAGTGCTTGGATCAAAATTGCATCTACTCGTTGAGCTAAGTGGGGAGCATCTAAACGTCCCATAACTATCACACTCAAAGCATTACGTATAAACGAACGCCACGATTTCATCCGCGAAGCCCGTTCTTCTGGATCAAAGTCTCGTAAATCTGGAGGTTCCATTAAGTTATTAGAAGCGCGGGATAAATCGAAATATGCACCCGAATCTCCTAATAGTGCGATCGCCACTTTAAAAGAACTTTCTCCATCGGCTGCGGGTATGTCCATTCCAACCACAGGTATTCCTTGGGATAGAGCATCGAGCATAAATCGCCATAGCAATACTGATTTACCAGAACCAGTTTTACCTGTAATTAATGCGTGTTGAGTATGAGTAAATAAGTCTACGCAAACGGGTTTACCACCTCTATTGGTTAGAAATTCCACACCTTGGCTATCAAGTTCTTTAGGAAGAGTAAGAGGTAGAACACCTGCGATGGTTTCACTTTCCAATACCAGCCTGCGTTCGCTAAGAATGGAACTCGAATGTAAAATTCTTCGCCAGGTTATAGGTAAAGTTTCTAGCCAAATTTGGGACGCAATATTTCTTTCTCTAACTACTTTGGCTGTACCAAAACTGTTACATAGCAAATCACAAGCTAAATCCAGGCTTTCCGCATTCTCGCGGTAAACTAAAAATACTACCGCACAGTTGAGAGGAACAGCACCTTTATATAATTTTTTCTGTGCATCAAAACTTTCTTCCTGCTTGATTTCAGCACCTACATCTCTACCAGTTCCTTTAAATAATGCTCGTTCTCTAGCAGCTTTGGTTTGCTTGGCTTGACGGTGTAAATTATCTTCGGTTAGGTAACGATTAGCTCCTGAAATTTCTACCCAAGCTTCGGTATCGCGGACGTGATTTTCACTCAGAACTTTCCACATCCATGCAATTTGTTCTTTTGCATTTACCCATGCGATTACAGTATCTACCATTGTTAAGACACCGCATACTTTGTCCTTCACATAAACGCGGTTTGTACATTGACGATGTTCCGGACATGAACTTCTACCTTTTTCTCCAGAAATCAAGATAGTTGTGGAGTGTTTAACAGAATTTTGAATTTCCGTTAATTTTATCCCGTTATCTTTATCCTCTGCAACAACTAGAAGCTGAGGTATCGGTGGTGGTTGATATCTATTGAATCTGCTCCATAGCCAAGACCATAATTGTGTATCGTCAAGTGGTGTAATTTCCAATCCCGCTTTTGTATTAAACAGCATTTCCCATTGAATAAATCCTTGGGTATATGCTTTCATTAATAAGACATTGAGAAGCTGCTCTTGCCTTTGGGATATTCGTCCAGTAACGTTATCTAATAAAAAACGTCCGGCTTTACCCGTGTAATGTATTAATTTAGATAAAGGGTCAGTTTTATTTTCTCCAAATTTATCTACAGTCCAGGTACAGAATACTATTTGCTGCCAAATTGACCTTGCTCCCTTACGAGTCAATTCTTGTACTCTTGCTTGTTCGTTGCGGATTAAGATAGCGGGTAGTTTTAAGGAACAATTTTCGGCAAGATTATTAAGATGCTCAAGTCTAGCAGAGTCATCCGAATAACGTCCTAAGAGAAAAGTACATTTTTCTCCAGGAAGGATAGATTTCATTGCTTCGGAGATGGAAGCTGATATCGATGCTATTTCTTCTGGATAAAGTTGGTTGTGAACTCCTTTAATTTGGAATGCAAAAACTACTTGAAATTGGTTTTCATCTTTGATGTCACCTTGGTTGAGTAAAAATGCTCCTACTTTGCGATTATCCCTTTCTATCCGAACCATGCAGCAGAGGTCGAGTTCGTTCTCAAAGGGTATATATTGTGATTTCTGATTGTTTTGGTCGATAGAATTTATCGTTTGAATATGAGCTTTCATTGTAATAAGGCATTTCCCATAAACAAATAATTGTCACCACTAATTATCTAAAAATAACTTTCCTTCCCCCTGCTCCCTGCCTTCTTAAGTTGCTTTCTGATATTCCGAGAAAGTAAAGGAGATACATACATTGCACCACCGATAATCCAGTTACTACCTTTGGGTTTCCGAAAACGATTAATATATTTATCGGGGTCTTTTCCCGTCACGAACCACCAACTCAGAATTAACCAAAAACTGATAACTGCGACCTTGGGTATTCCCCAACTGAGCAATCCATCGAAGATAAAGTAGGAGACGGTGATAATCGCGAACCAAGGTAAAATTTGATTGGCTGGAATTGGACCAAATCCCGCTTGTTTTCCTAATATTTTATTTACTTTAATCGGTTCTCTTTCCCAATCCATTCAACTATCTTTTTAATTACTAATTATTACTCCCCCACTCTCCCACTCCTCCACTCCTCCACTCCTCCTATCCCCCGCCACCAGTAGTCCCTGTTCCATCACCAATAAACAGGAATGTAATAACATCAATTGTGAGAATAATACCAATCGCTAAACCAGCTTGAGTTGCAATTGGTCGCCAGTCGTTTCCTTGCTGTGCTTGGTTATAGGCAAATAATGCTGCAACTCCAACCAACAGCAAAAAAACTCCACGAATTGCATTAAATACCAAAGTTATTGCTTCCGGGTCAATTGAACTTGTTCCTCCACTAGAACTTTGTTCGGCAATATCTGTTAAAAACTGTTCTAATCCACTTAAGAAAATTGCTTGTGCTGGCAATTCAAATACTGTTAGAGTTGCAGTTAGTGCGATAATCAATCCTGCTATGTGCCAAAAGCGAATTTTTGCTTTTACGAAGTGCTTGAATATTGGGATGAAGCTGACGATTCTATTTAAACAGTAGAAGAATAATGATAGGGATAAAATAATTGTGATTAAAAGCGGTTCTTTTACTGTTAAATAAATTAAACCAAGCCCTAACAATAAGCTTATTTTGGTATCTGTTTTCGTCCATACAAAGCTTGTGACAAATGGTAGAATACCACAATAGTAAATATTAGTAACAGCAGATTTTAACTTCTTTTCTTCGCACAACCCATCAACAGAATCATGTTCATTGTTACTGTACATAGTTAATTAGTAAGGGTTTGAAACTTTTACATTTCGTAAGAAAAATCACCAACCGCATCTATTGATACGGTTGAATGATTGGGAAGTGTGGATTTGGTTGCAAGGTTTAAAGATTGAATCTGGTTTTTATTAAAATCACATTGCTCGATACTCCAACGGTTATATTTGGAATCTATTAAAGTTGCTTCAAATACTTGTTGCACATTAGACCCAGATTTTGTATCAAACCCTTTTAGCTTTTCAGGGATTAAAATATTACCTTCTATATCAGTTTTAGCTGCTTCAAAACAAAAGCGATATTGCTTATTTGATTCTGGGTCTTTCCAATTAAAAGCTTTGGGAAATTCACCTGTTTTCAGGTTTATAAATTCTTGCGGTAAAACTTGCTCAAAACGTTTGATTAGTGCTAATCCAGCAGTTTGAATATCGGTTTTTTCTTCTACTCGCAAGGTATCTGTTAGAGAAATTCCTGTTTTTAGGGGTAATCCAGTTAATAGTAATCCGTTAACTTCGTGTTGATTAGCTAGTTGGTTTGCAATATTAGTTAAGCTGGGATTGATATTGCCTCTAGCTGGAAATGGTGATATGAGAATTTCTTGATTTTCCGGTGGCTCTGGATTGATAATATGTTGGTCTTCTACTTGCAATCCTGGTGTCAAAGTGATGTATCCAGGTGATGGTGAAGAAATTAGGTTACTTTTCGATTCCGTTGTAGCTATTTTTGTTGTTGTTTGTTCTTTTGAAATAATACTACTTTTTTCAGATTTGACATTAAGTTTTTGCTGTTTGAAAGGAATAGTGGCTGTTGTTTTACTAGGGTCATCTTGGAAAGAAAAGTTGAATCCAGTTACTTGATTTTCTTCAAAGACTAAATTCATTTGTATTTCTCGACCAAGTTCTAAACTTGCTTCTCTTAAAGCTGCTTGAAAATCTTTTACGTCCGTTAAGTTATGTTTATCATCCAATACTTGGTTTACAACATCAGATATATACTTTAATTCTTCTGGGTCAGTTATAAAGCAGTTATCAATTGAATTATTCATGATGACATCTGATAGCTATATAGATTTTTAGTCATTCCTTTTCTATTTTTAACTTATCTCTAGTTTTTATAGGGATAAGCTTTTTACGTTATTAACGTAATTTTCCTTCAAATTCTGCTAATCAATATTTCCCTTGTGACGTAAAGAGATTTATTTCTATAGTAATAAAATTCTCTATCACTATAGTGATAGAGAAATAATAATTAAATGCTTGAATATATTGCCTAGTAATTGATTGAAAAGAAAAGGCTATGACGCTAGCTATAAGAGAATGTTTTTTTATTCTGTTATAAAATAATTGCTGAGAAAAAATAATTATGTATAAATAGTTAACAACTCTTTTTTCAGAAATTTGTGTAACTCAATTCACGATAAATAGTGAATTAATAAGATTGTGTATTTGTGAAAATTTTCAAAAGTATATTTTTAGGAGTTAAGATGATGTTCCAGTTTGTGACAAAGCAGCAAGCATCAGAAATACTAAATATGAGCTTTTCTACACTTAAAAAATATCGTTTAGATGGCACATGGATGGAAGGAACTCATTGGGTAAAATTAAATAGCCGTTGTATTCGATATAATTTAGAACTTATTCAAGATTGGTTTCACAATCGTCAAGATCCAATTGCTCACCATCGAGCGATTGATTTATATCATGCTAGTTTAGCTAGTAATCAAAAGCGTACAAAGCGAAAAGCTTAAGGGTATTGATAAGTTCTTTAAAAGAAGCGGATACTCCTTTACTTTTCCTTGTTATTATGAACAATGGGATTTTTTATTCATTAATCAATACACACTTTTGTTTTTGCCTCAGAATTCGATTGTTTACTCTTAACCACAATTTCCACATCGCAACAAGACAGCATTTAAAAAACGGAAAAGCCTTTCTGTTGAAAAACCAGATAATTTCCCTTTCATCAAAGCAGAAATTTTTGGTTGGTCTATTCCTAATAATTGTGCGGCTTCTAGTTGAGTCATATTTTGTTGAGTGATTATCTTACTAATTTTACGTACTAATTCTGCTTTGACAAGCAATTCATCTGGATTGGCTAAGCCTAAATCAGAAAATACATTTCCACTACTATGAATAACTTTTATTTCTTCTGTCATAATCACTTACCTTTTATTTTTTACTATAGTTTTGTGCGTGATATTCTTTAGCTCGCTTTAATCTTGCTTCGATTAATTCTACATCTTGTTTTGGTGTAGCAATACCGTGTTTTGATTTCTTTTGAAAGGCGTGTAAAACGTAGATTACATTTGCAAGTTTTACTGTATACACCGCTCTATAAGTAAAGTATCGAAATCTTCTACTATTTCTAATATTCCTGCACTCTTAAAACCTTTAAGTGGTTTGGCGTTCTCATGTTTTTCTCCGCATTGAGCCAGGTACAAAGCATAGCCCACTACTTGCTGTACTTCCTCCGGGAACTCTTTCAAATCACCAAGGGAGTTTCCAATCCATTCAACTGGTTTCAACACATCACTCATATTTTTAATATGCTAGTTTTGGCATATTTTGTTTATGATATCTGAAATTTGTTGTATTTGTCAGTTTAACAAGCAATAAAAATAATCGCTTCTGCAATCGTCCAAGTGATACTCACCATTAAATGGCTATTGCAATTAATAGTGAGCGATCGTAATTTGAGTGATGGGTTTTATAACAATGCGTGTCCTGCCTTCGTAACGTATCAGAAGGACATAGGACACAGTGACTCAATACGGAGTATCGCGTTATTATTCATGAAGTTTCAAGTAAAGCGATCGCTTTGGTGTGATTTGCTTTCCTGTTTCTAGAACTCGAAGGAATGAGAAGTTGCTAGAAGCTAACTTTTTGCTAGATATGTGTAAAGTAGCGGATTTGCAGTTTATAAATCCATTTCACCAATCCGAATCCTGATCACAATCTTCAATCGGAGTTGCTAACCCGGATTTAATAGTCACGCAATCGCTCTCCCCCAAACCATAAAACTCCGGTAAAAAAGCTCCCGACTTTGCCCCACAGCCGGGGCGATAAATAATAAGAGGGCGAATTACCTCTCATTGTCGCCACATCCGATAAAACCACCCCATTCTTCAAACCCATAGTGCGATCGCCGATCTTCTAGGGTGCGTTAATAAAAGTACCCCAGATTGGTCAGAGAAAATTGACCAATATTTATATGGGGAAACGATTGGTGACAATGACTGAAGTTTTTCTAGATACTTCTAAAACTCTGGCAAGAAAAGCTCCCTACTTTGCCCCGCATAATGCCTGTAAATAATTTCTGGTGAATTACCCACCATTTTGGCTAAATCTTTCACATCTACTCCATTCTTTAACGCCATCGTAATAAATGTATGTCTGGTTTGGTAAAGCTTCCGATACTCAACACCATCTAGCTTTTCGAGGACAGTCTTCCAAGCTCGTCTACTCACATTTTGCACATCTATCCACTTGTCTTCTGGTGAAGGAAAAATCTTGTTTTCACCCGAAGCATCAACGGATTGGATTGATTTCAAGAACGCAGCCAAGCGGTTATTAATTGGAAAAACTCGCTTCCTTTGCGTCTTCAAACCTGGTTTACAAGTTAATCCTGATTCAGAAATCACCACTGCTTGCTCAAATCGAATCTGAGTAAAATCATTGTTAATATGCTTCCATTGCAAACCCACAGCTTCAGATGGTCATCCACAAGGCTCTTGCCTCTGTTAAATAATCATTATTTAGTCGTAATGCAATTACGGTTGCTCTACCTGTAGGTGTTATTCCAGCAATATGGGTTCCACCATTCACCCAATTAAAATGTTCTTGCCAGGATTGTTTTCTGGGGTTAAATAACGCAACTAACTGACTTGTCTTTGGGTCAATCGCGTGGGTTTTTGCGCCTTTAAATTCATTACACCGATAACAAGAAGCTGCCAAATTCTCGGATTCATCTCCACCACCAGCAGTTTTAGGAAAAATATGCTCCATAACTAATGGCATTCCAATTAATCGAGAGTTAGTTTGGTCGGGTAGGAGGGCATACGTCGCCGCATCCCTCCCCCCAAAGAACCGGACTTGACGGTTAGCCCATCATCCGGCTCAGGCTCTCTAAGTTTTCCCCAGCATGGAGGTCATGGTGGCAGGATGCAT
>JAAUSO010000055.1 GCA_012033205.1 Richelia sp. SL_2_1
GCCGTCCAGTCCGCCGCGTCTTCGCCATGCAAGGGTTAGAAACCCGCCGCCCAGTGCCGCCTTCTCCACCATGCAAGGGATTAGAACCGCCGCCGAAGCTACTTTCTGTAGGGTTTACACCGCCTGCAAATATGTCCCAGAAGTTATCTCCAGCGAAAGGATTACCACCATAAGGTAATTCACTTATATCTAGGTCATCTGGAGCGCCACCTTCTCCACCGCCAAAGGGGTTTTCACCACCCATTGAACCGCCAAGATTGCCGAATATATCCTCAATTGTCAGATTTTCTCCATCTGCGCCTTGTATCTCAAGTAGACGAGAAAACGGACCGATATTCGGTTGACTGTTTGTTTGTTCTTCCATTGTGAATGATTCTCCTATGTTGTGATTTTCCACTAAATTAAGAAACTAAATATGAGAGCGTTTCCTAATTTTTTAATAAAGATTATTCATTGATAATTAACTAACAATAATGTTGTAATTAAAGTTAGTTGGATTGATGAATGTCTAAGTTATTCTTTTCTAATCAATCTGCCAAATCAGAAAAAAATAGCGTAAATATACTCTTATATTTCACTTATAAACTTAGATGCAGAACGTACATATTTAAGATAATTGATTTCTAGATTGAATACTATGAATAATATTTTGATGATTCTTTCGTTTCTTTAGATATTTTTTTGTATACTAGAATTTCTATTAAATAAAATTCTATGTGTAAATCTATGAGTTATAAAAAATATAAAATATTTTATTTTATAAAAATAATCTCAATTAAATTATTTGATTAATTAGTTAAATATAGGTTAAAAAATACTATTCTTTAGTATGTAGTATGCTAACTAAATAGTTGTTAAAAGGCACGAATAGAAGAAAGTGAGAAATTTATTAAGAGCCGGCGGTTGAAACCGCTACTACACAAACAAATTCCACGCAAGTGGACTTTATAGATTTTCTCACATCTCAATCTGGATTGCTATATCAACCATAAATTCATCGTAAAAACTCAGCAAGCTGTTCTAATTTTGTCCAAGCTGCACCACTTTTTAAAACGTCTTTGGCAATGACAACACCTTTAGTACAACGCTCTAAAATATCTTTTCCATCATCAACAGCTTCACCGACGTAAAGCGCTAAAGCTGTATTTAAAGCAACTACATCTTGTTGCGCTTGTGTTCCTTTTCCTTGTAAAACAGCTTGCAAAATTTCGGCGTTTTCTTGAACTTCTCCACCTTTTAAAGCACTAATTGGTGCAGAACTTAAACCTAATTTTTCGGCTGTTAATTCCAATATTTTTACTTCTTTATTCTCAACAATCGCGACATCATTAATATCACCTAAACCACCTTCATCTAACCTTTCTCGTCCGTGAATTACTATTCCTCGATGAATTCCTAATTGTGATAAAGCTTGAGCAATTGTTTGCACTAAAAACGGATCGGATACTCCGATAACTTGTCCTGTCGGACGCATGGGATTTACTAATGGTCCAAGCAAGTTAAAAATAGTACGTATTTTTAAAGTTTTCCGCAAAGGAGCGACAGGCTTCAAAGCTGGATGCCAACCGGGTGCGAACAAAAATGTTACGCCGATTTCATCAACCGCAGACCGTACTTTTTCGGGGTCAGCTTGCAGATTTATACCTAATGCTTCCAGTACATCAGCGGAACCAGTTTTACTAGAAGCCGAACGATTACCATGTTTGGCAACTTTTACCCCGGCAGCAGCAGCAACAAAAGCAACAGCGGTGGAGATATTGAAAGTGGAAGCACCATCTCCTCCTGTTCCGCAAGTATCTATTAATGGGAACTCATATTCTTGATTTTCGATTCCTCCTAAAGACAGAGATTGCAAAACTTGAGCCATACCTACTAATTCTTCAGGAGAGACTCCTTTGGCTTGAATTGCGGTCAAAATTGCCCCCGAAAGTACGGGAGGAATTTCATCTCTGAGCCATCCTTCAATTAATTCGGTAGCTTGATTAACGCTGAGGGACTCTTTATTTAATAGCTGTTGCAATAAAGTAGACCACCGGGAAGTGTCCGAAGTTTGGGAATTGTTAATTAGAGTTTGAGACATTCGATTTTAGATTTTAGATTTTAGATTTTGGATTCACTAAGAAAGAATATAAAGCGTTGATGAAAAATATGGAATTTATCAATTAAATTTTTCTGTGGTTATTCTAATACTCCACCACATTAATCCTGACAGATTGCTGCTGTAGAGACGTAGCAGTGCTACGTCTCACTATGGTTTCCGTGAAAACTAACCATTCAAAAAGAATCAATATAGTTTGTTTTTCCGCGCTACGTCTCACTATGATTTCCGTGAAAACGAACCATTTAAAAAGTAGTTCGTTTTTCCGCTTATATTTGGGAGACGTTATGTATAACGTCTCTACAAACTATCAGAATAAATGAAATCAACCACTATGGTAAGAAATAACAACTAAAGATTAATTACTTTAGCTACAGTTTGTACGTCTTTATCACCTCTACCGGAACAGTTAATAACTAACTTGGGACTACCATCTAATTGAGGACAAAGTGTTTCTAAATAAGCAAAAGCGTGAGCGGTTTCTAATGCGGGAATAATTCCTTCTAATTCTGAAACTTTTCTAAATGCTGCTAAGGCTTCCTCATCGGTTACACTGTAGTATTCAGCACGTCCCATATCTTTAAGAAAACTGTGTTCGGGACCAACTCCGGGATAATCCAAACCAGCGCTAATTGAATGTGCTTCGATAATTTGTCCGTCTTCATCTTGCAGCAAATAACTCATTGCACCGTGTAATACTCCGACTCTTCCTTTAGTCAAAGTTGCAGCGTGTTTTTCGGTTCCCACACCTTCACCGGCTGCTTCAACTCCAATCAAGCGCACGGATTCTTCATTAACAAATTCGTGAAATAATCCCATTGCATTGGAACCACCACCGACGCAAGCTAGAAGAATATCCGGTAATCCTCCCCATTTTTCCTGGCATTGATTGCGAGTTTCCGTACCGATAATGGCATGATAATCGCGTACCAACATTGGGTAGGGATGGGGACCTGCAACGGAACCTAATATATAGTGTGTGGTTTCTACATTAGTTACCCAGTCGCGAATTGCTTCGGAAGTTGCATCTTTAAGAGTTCCGGTTCCTGCTGACACCGGACTAACTTCTGCTCCCATCAACCGCATCCGAAATACGTTGAGCGCTTGTCTTTCCATGTCTTGCACACCCATAAATATCACGCACTTCAAACCAAAACGAGCGCAAGCAGTAGCAGTGGCAACTCCGTGCTGTCCGGCTCCAGTTTCGGCGATAATCCGCTGTTTACCCATGCGTTTGGCTAATAATACTTGAGCTAAAGCATTATTAATTTTATGAGCGCCCGTATGATTTAAATCTTCACGCTTTAAGTAAATTTGCGCTCCCGTTCCATCGGGTTTTGCGTAATGTTGCGTCAAACGTTCCGCAAAATATAAAGGGCTAGGTCTGCCTACATAATCCCGTAACAAGCCATTTAATTCAGCTTTAAAATCAGAATCATGACGATACTTTTCGTAAGCAGTTTCCAACTCACTTAATGCAGGCATTAAAGTTTCAGGAACGTACTTTCCACCGAATTGTCCAAATCTGCCCAAATTATCGGGACGAGCTGTTGATGAGATTTTTGTGCTGATATCTGGAGTACTGACCATTTTGATTTATATTCCTTTTAGTAATTGGTAATGGGTAATTGGGAATTGGGAATTGGTAATTGGTAATTGGTAATTGGTAATGGGTAATGGGGCATTGGTATTTTTTAACTCCTAACTCCGGTGGTACTAACTCCTAACCTTTGACCTTTAACCTTTAACCTTTGACCTTTAACCTTTAACCTTTGACCTTTAACCTTTAACCTTTAACCTTACTTCCCTGCAACTGTTAACTGTTCGCTAGAGATTGCGATTTTGAGTTCTTTGCAAAGTTCTTCTACTGCTTGCAATCCTTGTTCTGGGGTACCGTTTGCTAATCTTTTGACAAATGCGCTACCAACAATTACCGCATCGGCACCCCAGTCTTTGGCTTGAGTTGCTTGTTCTGCACCGGATATACCGAAACCAAGACCGATGGCTTTATCAGTGATCCCACGCATTTCTTGAAGTAAGTCCTTGACTCTACTTTCTAAACCAGCACGCATTCCGGTAACGCCGGTTACACTAACTAGATAGATAAAACCCTGAGAATATTTAGCGATCGCACTTATCCTATCTTTAGAACTGGTAGGAGCTACAAGCAAAGTTAGTTCAATACCAAATTCTTGTGCAGAATGTATTAATTTTTCAGCTTCTTCTAAGGGTAAATCCGGAACTACCAACCCTTTCACCCCAACTTCAGCAACTTTTTTCAAAAACTCTCTAATCCCTAAATTTAAAATGGGATTGTAATAAGTAAATAAAATAATTGGTGCTTGTAATTCTGGGGTTAAGGTTTTCAACATTTGCAAAACATGGTCTAACTTCGTACCATTTTGTAAAGCACGAGTAGCAGCAGCTTGAATTACTGGACCATCAGCTAAAGGGTCAGAATAAGGAACACCTAATTCAATAAAACTAGCACCATTTTGGTCTAATATTTTCAGTGCTTTCGCAGTAGTTTCTAAATCCGGATCTCCCGCTGTAATAAACGGAATTAAAGCGCAAGTATTGGATTTTCTTAATTCTTCAAAACGTTGAGATATTGTAGTCATGTGATTAATTTTAATGGGTAATTGGTAATGGGTAATTGGTAATTGAGAGATTATTAACTCCTAACTCCTAACTCCTCATTCCTAACTCCTAACTCCTCATTCCTAACTCCTAACTCCTAACTCCTAACTCCTAACTCCTAACTCCTAACTCCTAACTCTTAACTCCTAACTCTCTTTCCCCAGCAATTTCCTTACTGCTTCTTCTATATCGGGTTGCTTAACTAAAGATTCTCCTACTAAAACGGCACGAGCGCCAGCCTGATTCACGAAGGTTAAATCTTCAGGTGTATATATACCCGATTCGCTGACAACAGTAATTCCAAAACTTTGTAATTGGGACTTTCTTTGAGAAATTAGTTGCTCGGTAGTTGCTAAATCTACAGTAAACTTCTTGAGATTGCGGTTATTAATTCCTACTAACTTAATGTCGGAAAGTCTTAAAACTCTATCCAACTCCTTATCGGTATGAACTTCCACCAAAGCTGTCATTTTCAGACTGTGAATTACCCGCAAAAAATCTTTTAACTGTACGTCAGATAAAATCGCTGCTATTAATAGTACCGCATCAGCACCCGCAGTTCTAGCTAAATATATTTGATATAAATCGATAATAAATTCTTTGCATAATAGCGGTAATTCTACGCTTTTTCTCACCTTACGCAAGTTGTCAAAACTACCTTGAAAAAACTTATTATCGGTGAGAACTGAAAGGCAAGCAGCACCTCCCCTTTCATAAGCTTGAGCTATATTTACCGCGTCAAAATATTCCCGAATAATTCCTTTACTCGGTGATGCTTTTTTAACTTCAGCAATCAAACTAGGACAGTGGGAATTATTTTGCAAAGCCTGTAAAAAATCTCGTACCTCCGGCGCATCTTTTACTTGTTGCTGCACCTCAGCCAAAGGTAAATCTAACCGCATTTGAGTAACTTCTTGCTTTTTATGCAAGACTATTTCCTCAAGAATGTGCCGGGGTTTAGTTAACATATTGATTTTATTCAGAGTTGAGACATTATTCATAATATTACTTTCTAAGAACAGGTGACACCAACCTGCCATGGTTATTGTTAATATCTATAAATTACTTACCGACGGTTTTGGAAAATTATGCAATAGTAAACCAGTACCGATTATTCCCATACCAAGTATTGTTGCAGTATTTCCTGCTTCTGGGACTCCTTTACTAAATGAGCAAAAAACTCTGCGTCCCTTAGCGTATACCTTTGCGCTCCTTTGCGTTAAGAAGTATATTTTTTCCTTAAATCTGATTCGAGAACGCGAGTAAAAATACCCGCATTCTCTCTACTTTTCCCAACTCCTAACCTACACTCAAAACCTCAGATTCCCCAGACTTCGTATACTTATAAACAACATTCTTAATCATCGCCAATCCCACCTCACCAGCTAAAGTCATAATTGATTCGGGATGAAACTGTACCGCTGCAATTGGTAATGTTTTATGCTCAATCGCCATAATTACATCGTCTTCTGACATCGCTGTCACTTTCAACTGTTGAGGAAACTTATCAGGTAATGCAAACAACGAATGATATCTACCAACCGTAAAACTAGAAGGTAAATCCTTAAACATCACCGAATTCGAGTCAGTCACATTAATCCGCGAAGGTTTACCATGCTGTGGATAATCTAGAACTCCCAACTCTCCACCAAAAGCTTCCACAATACCCTGCAATCCCAAACACACCCCAAATATCGGAATATTGCGGCGCACACAGGTAGCCACCATTTGAGGTACTTTAAAATCATGCGGTCTTCCTGGACCTGGAGACAATACAACTAAATCCGGTTTTTCGGTATCAAAAAGCGATTCATCAAAACCATGGCGCAGTGTTTTTACGGTCGCTCCAGTTTGACGAATATAGTTAGCTAAGGTGTGAACAAAAGAGTCTTCGCAGTCAATTAATAAAACACGCTTACCCGACTGGACATTGGGGATACTAGCACTCAAAGAGTTTGATTTCCCTTCCATAGCTTTGGCTTTATCCTTAGCACGACGAATAGTTTCAAAAGCGGCTGCGGCTTTCGTTAAGGTTTCCTGCTCTTCGGCTGCGGGAATCGAATCATACAACACTGTTGCCCCAACTCGTACTTCTGCAATTGAATCTTTGAGTCGAATTGTCCGCAAAATCAACCCAGTATTCAAATTACCGTTGAAGTTCAGATATCCAACTGCTCCACCATACCACCGTCTAGCACTGCGTTCGTGCTGTTCGAGGAATTGGATGGCTGACTTCTTCGGTGCGCCTGTAACCGTCACTGCCCAAGTATGAGTCAAAAACGCATCTAAAGCGTCAAAATCTCGTCTCAGCAAGCCTTCTACATGGTCTACAGTATGGATTAAATGACTGTACATTTCAATTTGACGACGACCAATTACTCTTACCGAACCTGGTTCGCAAATCCGCGATTTATCATTGCGATCTACATCGGTACACATGGTTAACTCGGATTCGTCTTTGAATGAATTTAATAGCTGACGAATTTGGGAAGCATCATCTAAAGCATCTCTTCCCCTGGTAATTGTACCGCTAATCGGACAAGTTTCTACCCTTCTACCGTCAACTCGGACAAAGATTTCCGGGGAGGCACCAATAATATATTCCCCACCTAAATTAAATATAAAGCCGTAGGGACTAGGATTAATTTGCTGTAAAGTTGTGAATAATTCCGAAGGTGCGGCTTCACTAGTTATAGAGAAATTTTGCGAGGGTACGACTTCAAATAAATCTCCACGACGGAAGTAATCGAGGGCAACTCCTATTTGTTGAGCATATTCGCCGGTTTCATGGTCTGATTTTTGAGCGGGAGTCAGTCGTTTACCTCTATAATCGATTGATTCACCAGTACGAGGAAGATTCTCGGTGCTACCTTGTGCTGTGGCAAATTCGTAGCTCAAACGGTAAGCGCGTTGCAAATAGTAGTCAACAATCACCAATTCATCGGGTAAGTACAGTACTAAATCCCTTTGGTCATCTGCACGCTGCAAACGTTGAGAAATTGGTTCAAACTGAAACACTAAGTCGTAACCAAAAGCACCGTAAAGCCCTAAATGTTCGTCTTCATCGCTGTAAAAAACTTGTAATATATCGCGAATAACCGTAAAAGCCGAAGGTTGTTTACTACGTTCTTCTTCTGTAAATAATTGTTGTGTCGGCTTGACAGCACCAGTAATTTTTTGTTTATTGTTAAATGTAATTTCTGATAATTGTAGATGTTGGGATAACCGCTGCAACAGCATTGGTAAGAGTATCTCACCACGTTGATTCAACGCTGTAATCGTAAAACCTTGATCTCGCGTTGCAACTTCTAAAGGTGGATTAACAAATCCAATAGCCCATCTTTTATATCTTCCCGGATATTCGTAACTGCTTTTGAGCAAACCTCCCCGCTTGGAATCGAGGTGAAATAAAATATCTTCTAAAGCTGCGTTAATCTCGACTTCCGTCGCGGTGCGAGATATATTAACACCACCAAGAGTTATGTAAGTAAGTTTATCAAGAATCATAAGCTATTCCTCTGGAATAATTGGGGAGTGTAAAGTAAAAATAAAAATCAACAGTTAAGTAAAATTTCAAGTATTTTCCGCAGTATATATAGAATATAAATGCGTAAAATATTTACTGATTAATCGCTCGATAATTTTAAACCGTCAATCAATATTTAATTTGGATTACTTTCTATTTAATTACAAATAAATTGCATAAATTTGAAAATAGTAAATTTTCTAAAATGCTATCAAGTCAAAATACTAATTATTTTCACTTAAGTTATTAATCAGAATTTAAAAATATATAAAAAGTGTGAACTAACAAACCCTTGCTACGCTTCAACCAAGAGCATATAACAAATTATAATTAGGGTAAAAAACCGTTAATTATAATAAAGGTTTAATTTTTCTTTACACTCCTTAAGAATACTAGATATTGTATAAAGCATATATGAACTTTTTTTTGATCGGTGTGTCCAATTTTTAGCAGTTATATTATTTTGTTAGTATAATTCCGGATGAGCAAATTATCAGCGTTATCGCTAGCATCTAAGGTATGAAAAAATCTACGTCTTTAGTTAGAAAATGGGGGGATGGGGAGATAAGGGGACAAGGAGATAGGGGGATGGGGAGATGGGGAGATAAAGTAGAATTATAACCTCTAACCTTTGACCTTTGACCTCTAACCTCTAACCTCTAACCTTTGACCTCATTTCTAAGTGTTGTAAAATTAATCCACAAACGTCGGTTGGTTTGATCGATTCAGAATTGAGTAAATCAGTTTTTTGGTAATGAATAAAGGTGCAACATCGGGGGTGGGAGGAATGCATCCATGAGAACCTTTTACTAAAGAAGCGTCCATTGGAATTACATCCATTAAATAGCGAAAACCCAGCTTTTTCTGGAGTAGTTTTGATCCGATTTTGAGTTTAGGAAATTTGATTTGGGGGTCAACAAATAATTCTACAGGATCATAACCTGGTTTACGATGAATATCTACGGTTCTAGCAAAGTCGGGAGCGTTTTTATCGTCAAGCCAATAATAATAAGTAAACCATGCATCGGGTTTAGCAACTGCGACTAATTCACCACTACGAGAATGATTCAAATGATAAGCTGATTTGCTTGTTTCGTCTAAAATATAGTCAATTCCCTCAATTTCTTCCAATAAACTTCTAACTTGAGGAATATATTCTGTATCATTAACATAAACATGAGCAATTTGATGGTCTGCGACAGCGAAAGCTTTACTAGCACCAGCATCGAGAAGTTCTTTTCCTTCTTCATCGCGAATAGTTAATAAGCCTTTGGAACGCAATATTCTATTAATATGAATCGGTTGAGAAACGGATGTAATCCCATATTCTGATAATACAATAACAGAAGCACCACGCTGTTCGTAAAAATTAATTAAATCACCGCAAACTGTATCTATTTCTTGCAATTCTTTGGCTATTTTATCTTGGTCTGGACCAAATTTTTGTAAACAGTAATCTAGATGTGGTAGATAAATTAAAGTTAGATTAGGGTTGCAATTTTCTTCTACCCATTTTGATGAATTTGCTATCCATTGTGTAGATTCAATCGATGCAGTTGGTCCCCAAAAGTTAAATAAAGGAAATTGCCCGAACTCTGCTTGTAATTGATTGCGAAAATTACTTGGTTGAGTGTAAATATCAGGGATTTTCCTACCATCAGCAGGATACATTGGTCGGGGAGTTACCGCATAATCAACTGAGGAGTACATATTGTACCACCAAAACATATTAGCGCAGGTAAAAGATGAATCAAATTCCCGTGCTATATCCCATATTTTAGGTGATTGAACTAACTTATTTGATTGTTTCCAAAACTTAGTTTCACACTCATCTCTAAAATACCAACCGTTACCGACAATACCATGTTTGTCGGGCATTTTACCCGTCAAATAAGTCGCTTGTACCGAACAAGTAACCGCAGGTAATACAGGTTCTACCGTTGCAATTTTTCCAAGTTCAGCCCATTGCGAGAGCATTGGTGTATGCTTTCCTATTAGACTTGGTGTTAATCCAACTACGTTAATTACTACTGTTTTATTCATTTATATGTTGATGGTTGATAGTTGATAGTTGATGGTTGATAGTTGATGGTTGTTGGTTGATAGTTGATGGTTGATAATTGTTACTGAAGATATAATTTATATAATATTTGGAAATGCGGGTTAGCAATTGAATTTTAACCACCATCCACTAACAACTAACAACTAACCACTATCTACTAACCACCATCCACTATCTACTAACAACTAATTGTTGAGAATTGGTTGCTTGCAATTTCCATAAAACCCATTCATACTCGCGCTCAATTGATGCTGCAATATCCACTTTCATTTGTGGAGGTAATACTTCCCAGGTGTAAGTTTCAATTTCTAAATGATTACAAATATCTTTCTTTTGTAAGTATTTAAATACTGTAACAATATCGTCTTGAGTTGACTGTAATACCTGATAATCGTTGATAAATAGCGGTACATGAAAATGAGTCCGCCATTCGCAAGCTGTAGTTTCTTCAATAAAAGGTAAAGCTGTTGCTAAATCTCGATAACGTTGCAGTTTTCCGTCTGGATAACGAGCGATTACTTGATGTAAATATGTAGATTCGGCAAAGGGTTCTAATCTTTCTTTAACTAAAATTCGTTTGCTTTTATCTTGCGGTAATTCGGCTTTTAATGCTGCACTAATTTGAATTTTTCCAATTTGAATTCCTGCTGCTTGAAATTGTTCAAAAACAGTAACAGGATTTTCATACTCGACAGCAAAATGACAAGTGTCGTAACAAATTCGCACGTGTTCAAGTAACAACACTTCGGCTGCTGTTTGGGGAATTCCCAAATTTTTCGCTAAATATGTTCCACCAATAGGTAATAAGTATCTTGAGAAATATTTTATTACTTCTTCGGCATTCTCAATCAATCCATCCGGTTCTGGTTCTAAGTTTAAATGTAGTATTTTATCGGTTGCTGCGCGGATACGTACCATTTGCGCTACTACCTGGGCTATATAAATAGTCGCACTACCAATTACTTTTGCTTGAGAAAGTTGATTTCCCTCAAACCAAGGTTTATAAGATAATGGTACTGTGGAAATGCTACCTTCGATTTCGTCGGGTAAGAGTTCAGCAAGTATTTGAATCAATCGCAAGGTGTAGTCTAAACGCTCTTGTTTAGACCAATCTGGCGCATAAACTTTGTCCTTCACTACTTGCAAATGGAATCCACCATAAGGAAATCCATTCAGTGTAAAAACGTATGAATCATGTTCTTTTAACCACGATTTAAACTGTTCTAAATTGTTTCCTTGCAATAATTCTCTAGATGCAATATCGGCTATTCGCAATCCAATACCAAAAGGTTGATTTGGCGATATTTTGGCTTTCAGAGATGGAATGTATTGCTGTAAATTAGCAAAAACCTGACTCCAATCTTCACCGGGGTGAATGTTGGTACAGTAGGTAAGATGTAAGTTTTTCGGAGAAATTTTCATGTTTATAGCTGTTTGTCAATTGCTAAATGCAAATGCTTTGAGCGTGGTACAACTCGATGCGGCTAATAACAGTTTTGCGATTAGCTATATTTTCGCATTAGATAATAATACAATTGCTTGTTGATATAAAGAAGTTTCTGCTACATGAACCTCAATTTCTTTTCCAATTCTTTGCAAAAGGGCTAAAGTCAATTCTCCACCCAAATGTTCGCGAAATTCGTTTAAGCCTCGAAATAAACATCTTGGATGTTCAATTTCAGATTCTTCAGTTAATTCGGAAACGTATAAATTAAAACCTAATGCTATTAAAGTTTCCAGTATTTTTTGCCAGTCTGAATGGGGCAGCATTCCTTGTAAATAGGAATAAGTGCTATCCAAAGCAATCCCAATTGCTACCGCTTCCCCATGACGCAAGCGATAATTAGTTAATTGTTCGAGTTTATGAGCCGCCCAATGTCCAAAATCAAGCGGACGAGAAGAACCCATTTCAAAGGCATCACCGCTAGTAGCAATATGTTGTAAATGCAACTGAGCGCATCGGTAAATTACCTGTTGCATTGCTTCCATATCCCGACGTGCTAAAAGTGCAGCATTATCAGAAATAAACTCGAAAAATTCCGCATCTCGAATCAATGCTACTTTCACAGCTTCAGCAATACCTGCTCGCCAATCTCGCTCGTCAAGACTATCAAGAAAATCACAATCATTTAAAACAGCGTAAGGTGGTGCAAAGCTTCCTAAAAAGTTCTTTTTACCAAAAGCGTTGATACCGTTTTTAACTCCCACAGCAGAATCATTTTGAGCTAATACAGTCGTAGGAATACGGATAAGGCGAATCCCTCTATGGGCTGTAGCCGCTGCATATCCTACTAAATCTAAAACAGCACCACCACCGATCGCAATAATATAAGAGTGACGACAGATACCAGCCTTATTAACTAATTGATGAATATTTTCGAGTAACTGAGGATTATTTTTCGCTGCTTCACCACCGGGAACTACCAATGGTTGAGCAGACAATGTAAGAATGTGAGAATAGCGATCGCAATATTCACACAATTGTTCAAGCAACCCGTGTCGGTGTTCTATTAAACCACCATCGACAACCGCTACAACCTTTTTTGATTTAGCTTCTCCATCGGAAGCAACAACTTGCGCTAACAGTGGATTATCTAGATCAAAAATACCATTTGTGAAGTGAACCGCATAATTAAAAGTCACCTCAACACGTTGCTGAATTGGTTGTAAGCTAAATTTAGTATTTCTCTTTAGTTCTAATATCATGATTAATAAGAGGTTAAAGGTTAAAGGTCAAAGGTTAAGGGTCAAAGGTCAAAGGTTAAGGGATAAGGGTTAAGGGTTAAAGGTCAAAGGTTAAGGGTTAAGGGTTAAAGGTCAAAGGTTAAGGGTTAAGGGTTAAGGGTTAAAAATTACTGTCCACTGTCAACTGTCAACTGTCAACTGTCAACTAACTGCTTAAACGCTTCAATAAACGCTTCTTTCGATTGAGAACCATTAATACTTATTTTATTTACTCGATTATTAATAATAAAAACGGGACGCTATTTATACCTAAATTTCGAGCATTATCTGATTTTAAAACAATCGCATTGTAGGCAGTTTTATCGTTTAATTGCTGTGGTAATTCTGAAATATCCATTCCAGATGATTTAGCAATTGTTACTATTACATCAATATTTCCTAGATTTAAACCATCTTCAAAATAAGCTTTATAAATTGCTTCTACAACTTTATTTTTAAGCTTGGATGGAGCTAATTCAATTAGTCGGTGAGAAAGAGTAGTATTAACAGCCAATCGCACTTTTTCAAAATCCAACATTACACCAGCAGCTTCACCCATCAGCCGTGTATAATCAAACATTTGCTGCAATTGTTGCGCTGACATTCCTTTTCGATTTTGCATGAAATTGCGGAATTCATATCCTTGATTAGGAACGGAATTATCTAAAAGAAAAGGATGCCAACGAATATCTAGTTCTTTCTGTTCCGATTCTGAAAGGGCAGCAAAAAAATGCTTTTTACCAATTCGACACCAGGGACATACTGTATCATGAAATATATCTATTTGCATAGTTATTATTTGACAAATATACAATTACTTTAAAAAATTTGTAGTAGCGCTTTAGAGGATGTTTTAAAAGTCTAGTTTAATACTTAACCTGGCGACTAGAAGTCGCGGCTACACTAACAAAACCCGCCTGCGCGGGTTAAAATTAACTAGTCCACGCAGGTGGACTTTGCTTTTATAGTAGCGGTTTAAACCGCCAGATACTGCTTTATAATTAACTTTATGATTAACATTCATCTTAACTTGATATCAGCCGAAATAATTAAGTCGTAATCAAGATGTTTTCACTACCTTTTTTTTGCTTTTATGAAGATGTTCTGATGAATTCAGATTATTATTGATTAGATAATTGTTTATCTGTTCTTCTTCGCTTTTTTCTTCAAAATCTAAAAGTTGGTTAAAAAAGCTTTGAGCAGATTCAAACTCTTTGATTAATCCTTCTCTATCTTTTTGCTGTACAAGTTTAGCCAAACTACTGTAAGTTTCAGCAAGGGAAACTATTGTTTTACATCTTTCTTCAGTAGCCAACATAATATCCGCACTCAAATGCGAACTTTGAGCAAATAAACGCTTGAGAATATCAATTTCTTGACGATAGGTAGGACTCGACATTAATAAACTACGCTGAATATCAATATTTTCTTCAGCTAAGAATACACCCAAACTAAATCGAGCAAAATGCCGGATTGCTTGAATAACTACCATCATCTTATCGTGTTCTTCGGCTGTAGATTTTACTAACTTACTACCTTTGGCTGCAAAGAAATCTAATAACCATTGAAACTTATCATCATCTCGCCCCGAACATACCACCACAATTTGTTCTGCAAAAGATTTAACTTTTGGACCAAACATCGGATGTAAACCGATTACAGCACCTTTATGATATTCCAACATTGCTTTTAAGGGTTCAGTTTTGATGCTAGTAATATCTGCTATTGCTGTAGTCGGTTTAAGATATTGAGCAGCACGCTGAATTACCTCTACTGTTCGTTCGATGGGAACCGAAATTAATACTAAATCGGCATCGCAGAGTAATTCATCCGCACGTAACCAATCTTCATTTCCAAAAGCGCAAACTTGATGACCAAATGATGAAAGTTCCCTAGCAAAAAACTGCCCCATTTGCCCCCATCCGCCGATGATGGTAATTCGTCGATACTCAATCTGATTATGTTTGTTAGAAGTCATAAATATAATTGTTAAGTTCTAATTAATCTAGCGATATTAATACAAAAATAAATGTCAGATGCCTGGAAATATACATTAATTTGATGTTTTCTTTACGTGAAATTATTATTTGGTCTATCGTGCGTTACGCAACAAGTTCTTTAATCAAAGCGTTCATCTTTATATATTAATAAATAATTCACATACTTGACTTGATATCTTATTACTTTATTGACTTATATTTATTTTTTAGCTTACAAATAAAATATCTTATACAAATTTAAAAAATAGAATAATATCTTAGTATCTAAAAAATTGTAGTGTGAGCATCCGTTCACTTCCTTCGAGGGCAGTCTTGCTCCCTATTAATTTACTGCCTAATTCCTAACTCAATAGCTATCGCGCATTTAATTTATATTTTTCTAGCGGGCTAACAACCCGCACTACAAAACTTGAATAAAATTTGAATATACAAATAAAACGCTTTTTAGTTTAACTCCCAACTCCTAACTCCTCACTCCTCACTCCTAACTCCTCACTCCTAACTCCTAACTCCTAACTTCTTTTCCATCGCTGGTAATAAACGAGGAACTTTGTAAGAAATAGCTTGAGAAAAAACAGCTTCGTAAGAAATTAATGCTTGTTCAAAAGAATAGCGTTCAACAGCAAATTTTCTCGCTTTTTCACCCAGTTTTTTAGTTAATTCAGGATTGCTATATAAACTCATAATTGCCGCAGCTAAATCTGGAGGTGATTCTGGTACGACAACTACACCACCACCGCTTTGTCTAACTGCACGGGCTGCGGTACCAGAAGCTGGAACTGAAGCAATAACCGGACTCCCTGAAGCTAATAATAATGGTATTTTAGAAGGCATATTGAAAGAAATTACATTACATTTTTGCACAACTAAACCCACATCAGCAGCCGCTAACATTTCCGGCAATTTTTCTCGCGGTTGTAAAGGTAGTAACAAAACATTATCTGCACCACAAGTTAAACAATATTTTTGTAATCTTTTCAAAGCTTTTGATTCACCCGCAATTACAAAAACAATTTCCGGAATATGACTTAATGATGCTGCTGTTTCAATTACCGTTTCTAAACCTTGAGTTAGAGCAATATTTCCCGAATAAAGTACTACAAATTTATTCCCAAGTTGATGAATATCTTTCCAAATTTTGGCTTTTTGTGGTAAAGGACGAATAAAATTTATGTCTACCCAATTAGGAATACAAGCAATCTTATTAATCGGTACTTTCTTATTAACTAAATTTTTGACAAATCCATCAGCAATTACGCTAATAGTATGAGCTTTTTTATAGGCAAATTTTTCTAAAGCTGCCAAAGCGCGAATCATCAATTTATTTTTTAATAAACCAGTTTGTATCGCAGCTTCTGGCAAAATATCTTGTACATTTAATACCACCGGACAATGATAAAACCAGCCCAAAAAAGTCGCAGGTAATGATACCAATAACGGTGGAACAGTTAATAGAATAACATCAGGTCGCCAGCCATTCAAAGCTTGCGGCAAACTTGTAAAGACAAAGCTTAATTCTAATAGCAATCGATCGATTAAATTAGGTTTAGATTTAATTCTCAAATAGCAACGTTGTACAGTTACACCATTTATCTCTTCCGTCACATACCACTTCCCCCGATATTCCTCGTAAATCTCGCGCTGAGGATAATTCGGCATACCTGTAATTACCCGTACCTGATGCCCTTTTTTAACTAACCCTTCCGCAAGTTCAGTCATTAAAGGAGCAATTCCAATCGGTTCGGGATGATAATTATAAGAATAAATTAGAATCTGCATTTATAAAGAATTGGTAATAGGTAATTGGGAATAAATATTTAAAAACTCTTAACTCTTAACTCCTAACTTTTTTAAGTGACTGCAAATAATCGTGCTAGCGTCATAGATAAAGGTAACAAAATTAACACTATAATTCCATAAGACAAACCAGCGAAACTACAACTAAGTGTTGCATCTAGTACTATAAGAGATAAAATACCCGAACGCACTGCTGTACGTATATTCTCGGCGTTTGGCTGACGCACTGCTTGCATGAAAGGTAGTAAAACACGCCCGCTCAGTAAAATCACGAATGGTAAGACTGCTATCAAGTAAGATTTATTCAACCAACTTAATCCTAATAGTCCAGTAATTACCGCTCCCATTAATACTAACGCGATAATACCCGTGCTACGCTCACCACCATGAACTTCACCTCGGCTGATAGCTGTAATTGCAGCAATATAAGTAATCGGAATCAAAGCCAAATACCAGCTTTCTCCTAGCATTGACGGTAAAATGCTTACACCCAGCAGTAAATTACCACCGCGACAAATCCCCATATTTAAAGGACCGAAAAACGGATGATGTTTTCCGTAAGCGTCGTAAAGTAAAGCCGCAGCAGCAATACAAAAGGCGATCGCCATACTCCACACTGAAACTTGAGCCGCTGCAAATACACCGATACTCAATAACACGCTTCCCAAAACAGTTGCTCCTGATAAAGAAGCCCTACCGCTGGGAATTGGTCTTTCTGGTCTTTCCTTAGCATCCAACCCCGCATCAAAGATATCATTAAATACAACGCCACCACCGTATAAACCAGTAGTTGCTAAAAGTAACCAGATAACAGGTACCGGATTAACCAAAACCGCAAAACCCGCAACCGCAATGCCCGCTAGTACATCAGCCCAAGCGGTGATAATATTAGCAGGTCGCGTTAATTGTAAATAAGCCCAAAGGCGATTGGTGTTTAAAATTGCTACATTCATCATTTTTAACTCCTAACTCTTAACTCCCGTACAGACGTAGCATTGCTACGTCTCTACAACTCCGGTGGTCCTAACTTTTACTCAATCAGCGCATATTCCGACTTCGATTCGACAACTGGTTTTTGTCCACGTAGTACGGAGTTACCGCTAAATAATTCCCGCTGGTCGATTGGTGATGGATTTAACCAATCGGATTCTTGGATTTGACCGCTTTGACTATAGGCTGCGAGAGCATTTTCGTAACAGGTGGCTCGGACGTGGGCTTCTGGAATCCCTCTTTCTATCATTAATTGAGCCGTTTTTGGTACTGCTAACGGGTCACTTACTCCCCAGTCGGCGCTGCTATCGACGATAATGCGATCGCAACCGTATTCACGTACAACTTCCACCATGCGAGCGTTACCCATTTTGGTGTTGGGATAAATTGTAAACGCCGCCCAAAAACCTCTATCTAATACGTCTTTGACAGTTTCTTCGTTGTTGTGGTCTACTATTACTTGGGATGGTTTTAAACCGTGTTCGAGACACACATCCATACTACGATTCGTACCCGCTTTTTTATCGCGGTGTGGTGTATGAATCATTACTAACATATCTAATTCTTTCGCTAATTCTAGTTGTAAGCGAAAATACTTATCTTCTGCCGGTGTCATATCGTCGTAACCGATTTCACCGATGGCAACTACGCCTTCTTTACAAGCATACAAAGGCAATAATTCCATTACCTGTTCAGCTAAAGCTTCATTATTAGCTTCTTTAGAGTTCAAACCAATAGTGCAATAATGTTTAATGCCAAACTGCGACGCTCGAAAACGTTCCCAGCCCACCAAACTGCTGAAATAATCTTGAAAAGAACCAACATTAGTCCGTGGTTGTCCCATCCAGAAAGCAGGTTCTATAACCGCAACAATACCCGCATTACGCATTTTTTCGTAATCATCGGTAGTGCGCGAACTCATGTGAATATGTGGATCTATATACATTTTAGATTTTAGATTTTAGATTTTGGATTAATAAAGTTAGGAGTTAGGAGTTATTTACCCCCCAGTTCTAATCAGGGATTAAAAAGGATTATAGGGATTATACGGATTTTAATTACCAGTTACCAATTACCAATTACCAATTACCTCCTGTTATTTAACATTCTTCCAAGTCAGTTTTCCTGCTTGAATATCAGCTTGTAATTCTGGATATTGAGCAAGAATATCTTGGGCTTGGGGTAAGGGACATTCAGCACAAGCTAAAGCAGCGGATGTTCGCTCAAGTAGTTTCTGTTGCCCTTTTCCGTTTGAATCAGGTTGAGTATGAGATTCTGCTAAAATTCGCTCTAAATCTGTTAATATTTCATCGTTGGCAAATTTTCCGACGCATCGCCACAATTCGGGTGATACATCGCGTCGGGCTGCCCAGCGTTCGTGAGCATAATCAACTAACATCCTTGCTAATTCTGGATTTGCTCGTTCGTCCAATCCTTGAATTAAATGCAACGGACTACCGACAAACAAAGCTTTTAAAACCATTTGATTCCAAGCTAGATTGTCTAAATACTTTGCTGGATAAGGATTTTGCAAAGCTACAGCGTTGAAAACCGCTGTCATATTGCTGCGGATTCCTTCAGCAGCGCGATAGCAAAGTTGTTCGGGATGAGCAAGCAAGGGTAATGCTTGATATAGGGCGACTAATTCACCCACATCAGCTGCTGCAAATACTTGGTCTAATGTTAGCAAATATTTATCTGCATCTTTGAGCGGTAAACTTAATACCAGTAAAGTCCGAGCGGCTTGGTCTACAGTCCAATTAGCGGGAAACCAATTCTTGCAAGTGTTCGTTGCTGATTCTAACTCTTCAACAGTTGGCTGTATATCCTTTTTGCCCGTATAACGAGGCACCGCACTAAAAGCAGTAAAAAATACCCGCGTCGCTGCACCATCTTTTATGAACTGTCGCTTTTCGTCTAACCAATTAACAGCCTCAGTACTGACTAGTCGCGATACCCAGCGATAAAGTAAATCTTCAGCGCTAATATTTTGTGTTTGTATAGAACTTGTTGTCAAAATCATTTTATATATACTAATTAAATTGTTCTTGTTCTTTTCAATCCGTCATGTAGAGACGTAGCACTGCTACGTCTCAAAATCTAGCTAAATAACGCTAAAATTCGATATTCAGGAATTCGATTGCTGCTTAAATCATCAGCAAGCTGTCAAATCTGGATTTTTCCTGGGGGTTAGAAGTCGGGTTTTTACTAAAATTGTCTGTTACTACAAACATTTATCCTAAAAACCCGACTTCTGTACTAGTCGTCGAATTTACGTTAAATTAAGCAGATTGCTGCTTATTCTTTCTCATTTTAGTCGCAACACCACCAAGTGCAAATACTCCTAAACCTAATAAGGCTGTAGGTTCAGGAACCTTCTTGGAATCTTCATTACGCTTTACATTTAATACCTGGACGCGACCAGTGAAGAAATCACCGACATAAACTTTGCTATCGTTGTAGCTTAAGCCACCACTCCAGTTAAATTTACCTGGTTCTAAATCAGCAGGATTAGTCGCAAAAGGTAATTCTCCAGGTGCGGGAGGTCCAGCATTTTCTACAGGTTCACCAAATACGGCTAAAAAATTACCATCCTTATCGAATACCTGAACGCGGCTGTTTTGCGAGTCAGCAACGTAAATATTCTCGAATTCATCTACGTCAATACCGATTGGCTCGTTAAACTGTCCCAGTGCTGTACCTTCAGTACCAAAAGCAAATAAAGGATTAGTTTCGGAATCGAGTACCTGAATCCGATTATTAAATTGGTCGTTAATATAAATATTGCCAGTATTTTGAGATATGGCTAGACCAGCAGGTCCATCAAACTGTCCCGGTGCGTTACCCAAGCCACCATAGGTCTTAACTAATTCTCCATCTCTACCGTAAACCTTTACTACGTCAGCGCTAAAATCAGTGACGTGCAAATTGCCTTGCTTATCAAAATCTATACCACCAGGTCCGAAAAACAAATCGCCTGGTCCTTGACCACTGAATGAACCGAAGGAGGTTACAAATTCTCCACTTTCGGGATTATATACGTCGATTTCGCTATTAAAAACGTCAGCTACGTATAAGTTGCCAGAGATCGGGTCAAATTTCAAATCTCCTGGTTCGTCTATACCCGCTCCTTTTTGCCCTGTAACCCCAGTTCCGATAGCTCGAAGATAAGTACCATCGGGGCTGAATACGTCAATTCTGTTACCAACATTAGGAAGAAATCCAGCTCCTCCTGGGCTAGGGTCAAAACCGCGACCGTTACTTACATAGATATTGCCATCTGCATTACTCTGTGCAACACCTTGAGGAACGAAAAGCTGTCCGGGACCGAATCCCGGTTCGCCAATTTGACTATCGAATGTTAGGTTTATTGCTTTAGCTTCGGCTGTTGCTGCCAAAACCATAAATCCCGCACTCGCAAAGGCTAATGATAAATTTGTGACAAACTTCATTGTTGAAAATCCCGATAGTGCTAGTTATACTTTTGTAATGGTAATTTGTCCGGGTCTAGACCTGGAACTCTTCGCGGCAAGTTGCTATGCCATTTTAATGAGACAGCAACTTGCTGTTTTTTTACAATCATCTTTTTCACTCAGAGGATGCAGTTTATCTACCAATTAGGTTGCAGGTGGTGCGTCACGCTAATTCGACTTATAACTACGTACAAAGTTGATCAAAGCGTCACACACCCTACTGGTTCATTTCATTAGTTCTGATGGGTTTGTAGTTGCGATTTATCGCTCCAATTGAGGGCTAAAGCCCAACTACAAACATTTAAATTTAATGAAATGGACTACTATATTGATAACTATTAAAGAACTTCTACGTTGTCCAAGATTTCTTCTAGCTTGTCTTCCTGACGCTTGCGCTTGCCGTATTTGGAAGCTGCACCAGCCGCTGCAATTCCTAATAAACCGAGTACGGAAGCAGGCTCAGGAACTTTTGTCGGGTTGTCACCACCACTCTTGAGGTCAATCTTGACTAATTGACCTTGGTCTGCTAAACGAGCGCGGTTTGCGGTATATAAAGCACCATCACGATAAGTTAAACCAGAAGCTGCTTCTAAACCATTACCGTTCCAAATGGTTTCGCGAGTACCATCAGCGGCAACTTTGATAATCGAACTGCTGATATCACCGATGACTTCACCACCTTGGAGAATGTTTTTCCACTCGGAAGTGTTCATATGTTGCAGTACGTACAAGTTGCCTTGTTCGTCGTATGCTGTACCAGTTAACTGAGTAAAACCGTCACCACCGTTGGTGATTGTTTCTTCGATGTTCAAATCTCCGTCAACTGAATATAAACGCGCTCTACCTTCTGGATAGGGGAAGTAAGAATATTCAGCTACTGTAAAACCACCATTGGGAGATTGGGTAATTCCTGTAGGTACCGATTGGAAGGTGATCGGAAAATCTTGGCTTGCTTCTTCCCCTTCTGGAGGTGGACCGCTTGGCGCTCCATCTCCTGGTGCTGGAATGTCTCCTGGGGGTTCAAAGCTAGGAAATTCAAGTTCGCTTTGGCTCACTGGTAGGATGGGGAATGCGGCTACATTTTGAATTCCGCTACCATCAAGTGCTGTTTTCCAGATCACGTTGGCACCACCATCAACGACGTAAGCAAAATCGTCTTGAATGGTCATTGCATAAGGATTAGTAATGATGTCAGTACCGTCGGGGTTGAAGTCCACTTCATACTGAGCAAAATCCGCAACTTCTCTTCCTAACGCACCATTTACTAGGTCAACTTCAAATAGTTTTCCCAGGGTAGGAGTTTGTAATATTGGTCCGCTGTTGGAAGGATCGCCAGCATAACCCATTAATAAATAACCGTTTCCTTTGCCATCAAATTTGAAGTCAGCAGGACCTGCTGCTTGTTCCCCAAAGGGTGTTAATGCTAGGGACGCAAGGTCTGAAATAACTGTTTTTTGCTACCGTCGGTACCAATTTTAAGTAAAGAACCAGTGCTACCTGCACACAAAGGAATAAATTGTGAACTTGGTGATGGAACGCATCTTCCATCTGTTCCATCTCCACCTCTCCCACTGGTTGTCAGATAGATATTACCCTCTGAATCAAAGTCAAAGTTCCGAGGATTATCTAGACCATCCGCTAATACTGACAGCGATGCTGCTTGTGCTGCTGTTGTGCCAAAAATGGAGGCAATACTTACAGTAAAAAGTGCCAGAGCAATTGACTTGAACTTCATAATTTGTGAAATTGATTAGTAATTTATGGAATAAATGCGGTTCCCTGAAGAACAGCTTGAAACTTGTTTTCCGTTAAAATCGCAATCTCAACGTTGCTTAAAATTATTTAAGCCATAACGCCCTATTAGATGTGACCGGAAATATTTTGGGGATTCTCAACTCGGATAACCTGTCCTTTCCCCGGACGACTACCTCGATTGATGATATAAAAAGCACCATCAGGTCCGATTGTGAAAGCAGAAGGCATCTCTAATCCATTACCCTCGATGAGCATTGTACGTTCACCGTTCGGAGCAATTCTGATTAAGGCTCCATCTGGATTTCCTTTCCATCCCGATTGATTCATATGTTGTAAAGCATACAAATTACCTTGGATATCAAAAGCTAAATCTATTAATTGTGTAAATCCATCAGCGAAAACCTCTAATTCTCCGCGTGTATCAATTCGATAAATTTTCGCTCCGCCTTCTGGAAAGGGAAAACCTGTAAATTCGCAAACGTAATAAGCACCATCCGCACCTTGAACTACATCCGTCGGTACCGATTGAATCGACATCTGAGACGGTAACGCTTTAGGATAAGCGCTGGCTGGTGGCACGTGTCCCCGATCAAAGTTCTCTGCTTTCGCACCGGGAAATATGGGATTGGTTAATATCCGATTGGGAATTGCAGCAATTTTTTCTAAATTGCCCTTACCAGTATTTATACTGAAAAGGATATTATTGCCCGCATCAACTACTACCAATGTATTGTTATCTACGTATAAAGACAAGGGATTACTGACTACTTCACAATCCCTTGACAAAATCTTATTAGTAACTTCATAATAAGAGATATCAGCTATACTTGACCAAGTGCTTGTACTTAAATCACAAGTAATTACTCTTCCTAAGTCAGTATCGCCAAGGGTATAACGCAAAGCTGGATTTGCTGCCAAACCCAACAAAACATAAGCTTTACCGTTTGCATCAAACTTAATATCGTGAGGACCAGCAGCACCTGTACCGTCTGCAAAAGCCACAGAAGGTAATCCCGTCAAAACACGTTTAGTAGTGCCATTTTCAATTTTGGTAATAGCACCACTCAATCCGTAACTTAAATTTCCCTGACCGCTAGGAGAAGGAATAGAAACTCCATCTCCACCAATTCCTGCTTCTGCAATATAAAGATTACCATCGGGTGCAAATGTTAACCCTTTGGGATTATCAAGATTGGAAGCAAGTATTTTAAAAGATGTATTTGTAAGTTGTTGTACTGTCATTCGATTTTGGATTTTAGATTTTGGATTTACCAAACAAGACTTTTATCAAAAACTAAAAAGCGAATAGAAATAAAATAGGTTTGATTTCCTCATATAATTGGCTAAAGTTATACCTGTGAAAGATAGTAAAAAATAGTAAATAAACACCCTGCTAAATAGATTGAAAAATTAGAATTCAGTTAAGAGATTTTGGATTTATTTTATTGGATTAATTTTGAAATAAAAACTTGAAATTTCTAGTTTTTAAGTTTTAAGAAGGATAAAAAACTGAAAAAATTTCAATCCAAAATCTAAAATCTAAAATCTAAAATTCTATTGCGGAATATAGCTCATTCCTCGATTAAAACTTTCCATATTCCCGGCTTTACTTTCCAGCATCCGCTTGATGTTCATGCTTTCGGCACCCAAATCTTCCATTTGCAACTTACCGTGAGTTTGAGATTTATCTGCTTTCCAGAAACTGATTCTGTGCATAATAAAACCGCGTGCTTCGGGGTCTGCAAAAGCGTAAGAAGCTGGTATTAACAGCATGGGAGTCCGCTGATAAAATTCGTGTTCTGGATAGTAGAATTCTTGTTCAAGTAAATAATATTTACTCAAACTATGTAGCTGTACGCTGGCTTTTACCTTCTGATTGTATTCATCAAGAAATTCACCTTCTGACTGAGAAACTTCACCATCAGGTCTGAGCATATGCGCCCAATCGTCCATATTCCGCAAATCTTGCAAAAATTCGATACCCATTTCAATGGGAGCATCGACATATATAGTGTCAGTATCTATAAAATACTTGCCTTTGGCAGCTGAGGTTAAACCAGCTTTTCGCTCTAAATTTGCTTTGAGCGATCGCGATTCGGAAGTATGGACATTATGAATACCTTGCATAATCATCCCAGTTTGCCGTTTGGGATCGACAAAGCTCAACCAGTGGAAATACACTCCTTTCTCGTCTGTTCCCGGTTCTATATAATCGGTAGGGAAAAGTAGAACTGGGTAAACTTGGTAATATTTTTGATATTCCAAACCACAATGCCACTCAATGCCGTAAAATTTGGGATTGTCCAGTTTTTTAACGTGATAGTAAAGATTTTCGTGATAACCAGAAGCTGTTCCCAGCCAAGTATCTTCGTCAATCTGTTCTATCATTCGACTAAATAACGTCCATTCATCCAGATTCTTCAAACTACAAAGATAGTCAAAAGCTGTCTTTGGTGAAGTCGCAATATAAGCAGATGTCGCAAATGTGTTTTTTTCCATTTTCACCCCTCAATATAGGTCAAAGGTTAAAGGTCAAAGGTCAAAGGTAATAAACAAATAATTAGTTAGCTTTTACCGTTTGATGAACCAGCCGTTACTAGAACTTTTTTGAGCTTTTTAGCGTTGGCTATCCTTTCTTCTGCTAATTGTTTAGAAGCTGCATCTGTGGTAATTTGCTGTTTTTCGGCTCGCTCAAAAATCTCCAGCAAGGTATTATAAATATTTTTTACTTGTCCAAAGGCTTTTTCTTCGTTATAACCAATCATTTCGTTATAAACGTTGATTAATCCTCCAGCATTAATTACATAATCTGGAGCATATAGAATGCCTTTTTCTACAAGCATCATTCCGTCTTGCTTTTCTTCACCAAGTTGATTGTTGGCAGCACCAGCAATTACGCTCGCTTTGATTTGAGGAATTGTTTCGCTATTCAGAATTCCACCCAAAGCACAAGGAGATAATACATCTACATCAAGTCCGTAGATTTCTGAAGGTTCAACTACAGTGGCACCAAACAGACGTTGAATTTCCTCGGTTCTCTCTTTATTAATATCAGTTACAAACAGTTTTGCGCCATTTTCATGTAAATGACGGCAAACATTTGTACCGACATTTCCTAAACCTTGAACCGCTACTTTTAATCCTTGTAAATCAGAAGTTTTCAAGCGAAATTCTACAGCCGCTTTTAAACCTAAAAATACTCCCCATCCAGTTACAGGAGCAGGTCCCCCGGACTTTTCTTCAACACCTACAACATAGCTGGTTTCTCTACTAATTTTTCGGACATCTTCGGGGGTCATATTAACATCTTGACCCGTAATAAAACGTCCGTTCAAACTATTGACAAAACGTCCATAAGCATATAAAAGCTCGTCGGTTTTATGTGCAGGATTACCAATAATTACAGCTTTACCTCCACCAACGGGAATATTGGCACAAGCGGCTTTATAAGTCATACCCCGACTTAAACGTAAAGCATCTTTTAAAGCCGCTGCTTCATTGACATAAGGCAACATTCGTGTTGCACCCATGGCGGGTCCTAAACTCGTGTCGTGAATTGCAATTATTGCTTTGATATCTGGGTCTTTACCATTACAAAACAATACTTGTTCGTGACCCATTTCGCTAACATTTTCAAAAAGATTCAATCTAGCTGCTCTCCTTATTAAAGGTTAAAGGTCAGAGGTTAAAGGTCAAAGGTTAGAGGTCAAAGGTTAAAGGTCAAAGGTTAAAGGTCGAAGGTTTAAGGTTAAAGGTCAAAATTCTTAACTCCTAACTCCTAACTCCTAACTCCTAACTCCTAACTCCTTTAAATATTCGGGAATGATGCTTGTACTTTTGGCTTGCTCTCAGAAGTCGATTTGATTCCTTGAGAAGCTAGACCTTTATTACGTCCTTTGGAAGGAGCTGGTCTATCTGGATCGATCAGAACATCTATTACTATCGGACCTGTTGCTGCGATCGCCATTTCTAACGCTGCTGTAATTTCAGATTCTTTGGTAACGCGGATACCTCTGGCTCCCATTCCTCTGGCAATCATTTCAAAATCTGTCTGAGGGATGATTGCATCTGCGCCGGTCATACCCAACATTTTCATGCCTTGATGACACATATTGTACCGAGCGTCATTGAGGACAATCCATATTGCTGGAATCTGATATTTAACTGCCGTGCTGATTTCGTTGTTCATCAACATGGCTCCATCTCCCACAATGGCGACGGCTTTACCGTTACGAACTTGGGCTGCACCGACAACTCCTGTGACAGCGTGTCCCATGGCTCCGACTCCGGTACTAACTCGATAACGATTGGTTTGAGCGAATCGCAATAGATTTGTTGACCAAGTAAAGGAATTACCGCATTCAGCCATTACAACCGCATCGCTACCCTCTACAATTACCTTTTGAATCGCTTCCATCAAAATCTCTGGTCTAATGGGTGATTCTTGTCCAGGTTCCACTGGAGAATGTTCCGGCTTAGGTAATGATGAAGGTTGTAGGAATTTAACTCTATTCAATGCTTCGACATCGGTTTCTAGCTGACGCAACAATTGCTGTACAAAAGTTTTAATGTCCGACTGAATCCCCAATGTTTCTGCATGAGGATAAGCTACTCCCGGTACGCTGGGATCAATATCAACATGAATAAAACCTTTTTCAGGAACCATTTCTTGATTCCAAAATGATGTCGGTTCGCTCAAACGACTTCCCAATACCAAAGTGCGGATGGGAACTTGTTCCTGCATATAGGTCATTACCGAACCGTGACCACCCAAACCTGTCACTCCAACGAATTGGGGATGGTTTTCGGGGAAAATTCCTTTACCCCTAGGTGAACACATTACCGCTGCTCCGGTTTTTTCCGCAAGTTGGCGAATTTCGTCGGCTGCATCACGCGCCCCAAATCCCAACCAAATGGCAAATGTACCTTGTGAAAGTAGATCCGCAACCTTGGCGATCGCGTTTTCATCAGCTGCTACCAAAGAGCAGCTAACACCTTGGGCTGGTAATCTCACATCGTTCATAGCCATGTTCTGCACAGCGGTAGGTATGCTCAAGTGAGCTACATAGCCCCCAGGCTGAGAAAATCCCAAAGCAAGTTTACGAAATATTTGCGGTAATTGAGCAGCAGATTCTACTGTGGTAGCATAATTAAACACTGTACCTGTAGTGAATATACCGCTACTAGGCAGAGTGTCGGTACTGGTTTCCTGAATTGCCCACCGTCCCCGTTGTGCCGCTGAGGTGCAAGCTGACAGCAAAATCACTTTTGCACCTTCGCCACGGGCAGCGAATAATCCGGTTAAGGCATTGGTTATACCAGGTCCTGCTGTGGTAAATACTACAGTAGGACTAGCGCTGGCAAAATAAGCTTCTGTTGCTGCAAATGCTGCTCCAGCCTCGTGGCGGAAGTTCAACACTTCTACACTACTGTTGGATAAAGCGCCCCACAGTGATGCCATAGCACCTCCGGAAACGCCGTAGGCGGATTTTATCCCTAACTTTTCAAACATTTGCGCTACCGCGTCAGCAACCGTCATATTCTCGTTGCTTTCGTCGATGCGTTTACTTGCAGATGCCTCTAGATAACTTTGATTAAGAACTTGCTTCGGCTGTAAACTCACAGGAGAAGATGTTCTAGTAAAATTTTTAACCATTATTTAAATATACGCTCCCTCAATGAGGTTCCGGTTTAACTAACTATTTACGACTTACGACTTCTTGGATGCTCTTCCAATTACAGTCAAAACTTCTTATGGTTGTACTTCTGAACTATTTCCTTATAACTTCACACCCAGCTATACAAACACTGGGAATGGTTAATTACCACTTTTGCTGTCAATAAAAAAATTTTAACTGAAGAAGCAAAACAACCAAGACTGTGTGTTTATACAAGACAGAGTACATAAATCTTACAGATAGCTGCAATGAAAAATCTTTTGATTGACTTGGCAATTCTTTTGTTTTCTTTACATTAATCCTTGATATCCCGGATTTATAGTGACTATTGATACTTAGTGTTTAGCGAAAAATATGTGTATATAGTGAAATTAAAAGCATTTTTTAGCACATGGAAACAGCTTTTTCTCGTAAAATACGGTTTTTAAGTAGTTCAAAATACTTAGAACAATCAAAAGCATACTTACAATGATTGAGTATTACATAGTATCAACCGTGACAAAAACTCTTGAATCCGCAAAAAAAACCTTAATATAACTTAATCTATCTCTAAGGATAGATGCGGATATATTTTCAGTAACAATTCAGCGATAATTCTAATCTGCAAATATTTCTAGTGATAGATGCTCTGGGAATCAGCTTTATAGTTAAATCTTTGAAAGAATAATGAGAGAATAAACTAACTGGTCAAAATAAATTAGCCACTATTTATCACAAAGAGGTCAAAATTATTTCTATATAATACCCGAATAACTCCGTAATTTTGGCATTTTTATCACCATATCCACTCTATTTTATACTTGCTTTTCCGTGAATGCTATTTGTTTCTACGCTGCAACTAAGTTTCAACATTATGCCGGTAATGCTTTCATTTAAGTAGTACAATAAGGCTTGTTAACACAAAAAAAGAGTTTATTTTTGTCCTTATCTAATCTGCTCTTGGGCAATTTTAAAATATTGCACTACCTTCTATTCTGGTTGTTTTTAAGAGCTTGTTTGTTTATTATTCATAATATATTAGTTTGATTGCAATCAGCTTATTTGTGAATAGCTAAATAATTCAGTGGCTAATTTAAATGTAACTAATTATACGCAAAAGTCGATATTTGAAATCTTAAGGATAAAAACATAATTTTTTTTGTAAAGTTATATTAATTTCTTAATTTTTTTGATAAGTTATTTAAAGTAAAAATATTTAGTAAACTTATCGCCAAACAATTTTATGTCTAAAAAACTAAGTAATAATGCTTATCAATGCTAAAAACTTATCCAGGGATAACTTAGAATTGCTCAAACTTGATGACAACCTTTCGGGGATAGGGATTAAACCTTTAAAGGCTGGAACCAGTACAAGCAGGAAGTAACTTTGAACAAAACTACTATGATTATCGAACCTAACTCTAGATTCAGATTGGAACTGCAAGAAGAGTTAAAATTAGCTCAAGTACTAATTAATCATGCGAAGGATGCTGCTTTTTGCCTAGAAGAAAATGCGGAGTTTATTTACGTTAACAATGCTACTTGTTCGCTTTTCGGGTATTCCCGTTCGGAAATGCTTTCGATGACGTTACAACAAGTGAATGTGAATTGGGAACAACACAAATGGCTAGAACAATGGGAATTACTCAAACAACAAGGTTCGCTCAGCTTTAAAAGTTGCTATCGGAACAAAGCAGGTAAAGTATTTCCCGTTGAAATTAGTTTTGTGATGGAAGAATTGCAAGGAAAGCTGATTTGCTGTGGTTATGCTTCGGAGTTACGCAGCGAATTATTGCCGCAATTCACGATAGAATCTCCCAATATTCAATCAAATATTGAAAATGATGTCCAGCAAAAAATCATTGAATATCAGAAAACAGATAACGAATTACAAAACTCTCTATCCTTATTAACTTCAACTTTAGAGTGTGCCGCAAATGGCATACTTGCAATCACCTTTGAAGGAGAGATACTTTACTACAATCAAAAATTCATCGATATGTGGCATCTTCCATCTGATGTGAGAATGTCAAGGAACTGTAGTAAAGCCAAAGCTTTTTTTGAAAGTCAAGTCAAAGACGTAGAAATATTTCGTTCGCATATTTGGGAATTTCCCACAGAGTCCCATGCCGAGACTTATGATTTGCTAGAGTTAAAAGATGGCAGAATATTTGCACATTATTCAGAACCTTATAGATTAATGGTAGTATTATTGGTAGAGTGTGGAGTATCTGGGATATTACCGAGTCAAGGCAAACAGAACAAGCTCTCAAATTGAATGAAGCAAGATTCCGGACTTTAGCTCAAAATACGGAAGCTGGTATTTTTTTAATTCAGGAGAATCACATTTGTTATGCAAATCCAGCCGCAGAAATGCTTACAGGCTATTCGATTCAAGAATTAGTTGATAATAACTTTGATTTTGAGCAAATAGTTCGAGTCAAACAGTGCAGACAGGTACGCGAGCAAGATGGAGTAGCGAGTTGTCGATACCAAGAAATCCAAATCTTGACAAAACAAGGTATTTTGTGCTGGTTAGCTTGCACCATAGAACAACTCGATGGAGTACTTGACTTTGCTGGAAAGCGAGTCAAAATGATTACAGCGATCGATATTACCGATTATAAGCAAGCCGAATCAGAACTTCGTCAAACATTAGAACAAGCAAGAAAATTAAGCGAACTCAGACAGCGTTTTGTTTCGATGCTTTGCCATCAGTTTCGTACTCCCCTCAACGTTGTTTCTTTCTCATCTGATTTGCTTACACGCAATTTTCACCAATGGAGTGACGAGAAAAACCATTCTTATCTCGACTTAATAAAAGATGCTGTAGAGCAAATTAGCGAATTGCTTGATGAAATTTTGTTATTTGGTAAAGCTGAAGCTGATAAATTAAAGTGCGAGCCAAGACCATTAGATTTGAAGCAATTCTGTCGAGACATTATAGCACAAATGCATTTGGCATCAGGCAAGCAAAAAGTAATTAACTTTATCAGCGATGGTGAATGTCTCAGCGTTAGTGTAGACCCTAAATTATTGCACCATATTTTAACAAACTTGATTTCTAATGCTCTTAAATACTCCGTGGGTAAGACTCCCGTAACTTTAGAACTTATGTGTAGAGAGGATAATGTGGTTTTTATGATTAAAGATCAAGGAATTGGGATTCCATCTGTAGATCAGCAACAAATATTTGAGCCTTTTTATCGAGGCAGCAATATTGACAGTATACCTGGTACCGGCTTGGGTTTATCGATTGTCAAAACTCTTGCAGATTTACACGGATGCGAAATTTCTTTGTCAAGTGAAGTGGGTGTTGGAACTACTTTTACTCTCAAAGTCCCATTAAACAAGCATTGAATTTGAAGTTTAATTTGAAGTTTAATTTGAAATTTTATTTTATTTAATTTTATTTAATTTTATTTTATTTTAAGTTGAATTTAAAAGCGATCGTTCTCCACATAAAATATAAAATTTTTGATCGTTGCTTAATAACTAAATTTGAATATTTGTTTTATCGCTAACCAGTCATATATAGCCAATCAATTCCCATAAATATTAGATTCCCTTTGTACTCGGCATTTAGTTTCAGTTGTTAATTCCTTCATTATTGTAAATAACCATCATGGATGTAATTTCAAAAAAAATTCTCGTCATTGAAGATGATACTCGTACCCGTAATATGTATTTAGATGGTCTTGAAACAGAAGGTTTTGAGATGATTAGTGCTAAAAATGGTACTGCCGGAATTAGAGAAGCTCTTTTTCATTTACCCGACCTAATAATTTGTGATATCCTAATGCCAGATATGGATGGCTACACCGTTTTAGAAAAACTCCGCCAAAATCCACTTACATCAATTATTCCCTTTATTTTTCTGACTGGTAGGGGTAGTAAAGAAGATTTCCGTAGAGGTATGGAGTCTGGTGCTGATGACTATCTAACTAAACCTGCGACATTAGAACAATTGTTAAGAGCTATCGCCACTAGGCTAGAGAGAAAACAGACCTTATTTAGTTATTGCTACTCCAAGTATAATAATATTTCACCATCGCGACTCAATGAAACCGCAGCATCAGAGGAAGAACAATCGATTTTTCCTGTTGTTCCTCAGTTAAAAGAAGTTTTTGATTTTATTGAAGCCAACTATCATCAAGGAATCACCTTAAGCGATGTCGCTGATGCAGTTGGTTATTCTGCGGCATATCTAACTAATAGAGTCGCAAAAATCACCGGAGAAACAGTAAACTGTTGGATTGTCAAGCGTCGAATGGCAGCTGCACGTAGCTTACTCAAAAATACTAGCCAAAACATCGAAGAAATTGCGACAACTGTTGGTTATCAAAATGCCTGTCATTTTTCCCGACAATTTCGCCAACACCATGATATACCTCCCCAAAGCTGGAGGAAAAAGCATCAACTCATTGAACGCTACCCGATGGAAGTATAGCACTCCATCACATTAATTATGAGAAGTTATTTATTCGTCGTAGTGGGAGCGTCTCGCTCCCTAGTGATAAGCTATTGTGCATTTAAATCATATAACCTAAATTATTCTAATTCTTGTAGTGCCGGCATCCTGCCCGCTAGAAAAATACAAATTAAATGCGCGACAACTTAACAAGCAAACGACAAATTCTTATTCATAACACCGCAGACACCTGAAGTGAAGTTGCTGCACGATATAGTTATTTAGCTTTTGGCTTTGCAGGATTATGTGTCATCTCACAAACCTTGTAGAGACGCTCATAGTATCGCGTCTCTACATTTTTAATTCATACCACGATTCAGGAACACCTAGCTTTTTTATACTTGCATTTGTACGTATTTTTTTGTATTTACCTGAGAATATTTAGGTATAATTCTTGATAACTTAATCAAAACTTTATCAAAACGTCATTAAATTAAAATAAATTTGATTATTTTGTTCAGTAAAAAGATATATGTTATACGTAAATGTAGATAATCCTGATTAAAATTTATATTATGACAAGATAAAAAAAGTCGAGGTAAAAGATATTTTAATAAGTAGGACAACTAAAATAGCATTTTACAAAAGTTGAGTTCATTAAAGCCTGTTTAATAATTAATGCTTAACTTTAGAACAGTTGTCTATATTAAGAGGTGACATTTTTAATCAAAAAACGATTTACTATGTAAGTGAAAAATTGATTAATACAAAGTAATTCATAGTTATTTAAGCTATCAAGTTGATATACAAGTTTTTCGACAATTATCTGGATTATTAACCCACTTAATCAATTATTCCTCATCAAAAATCAACTTGTTTTTCATTGATGTGATATCTTTTACAGGTCTTTTTGCATCTGTGATTATACTCCCTAAAAAGAAAATCTGTTATGTGCTGTAGAACTGAAACTAATTGGTTTTTATCATCCTCTGAAATAGAGGAATCCAGTTTGATTGTTGAATAAAATTAATGGGATTACCCCTCGGTATGATTTTGCTATGATAGAAAACTCTCTGCAATCAATCCTTCAATTCGTAAACTATACAAGTCGGGTTTTTATCAAATTTGTCAGCTTGTTACAGATACTGATTCTCAAATAAATAATTTTATTTTGTTTTGGAAAATAATAATTTAAGCTTATTGATTTATTGATTAGACAAATAATTGCTAAAAATCAATTAACATCTTGCTTGATAAAATTAATCACCAAATTGATAAAAACAAACTAAACTAGCAGTAAAATCTTCAAAACCTCAAATCCTCCAACTATATAGTCATGAAAAAATCCCATTTAAAAATGAATCGTCTGCAAGAAGTTTTAGTTACTGGTTTAATCGGAGAACTTCCTGCGATTGCTTTAGGACCAAAATTAAGAAAGTTAATATATCCAACTATATTAGCTCAAATGGGTAAATCAGTATACATCCAAAATGATGTTGAACTTTTAGGTGCTTGCAATATAAAACTTGGGAGTGGAGTACATCTTTTTAAAGGAGTTCGTATAGATGGTTTGGGGCATAAAAATAATCAGATTATTTTAGAAGAAGGAGTTGCTGTTGAACGTAACGTTGACATTGGTGCTTTAGACAACACACAAGTATATATTGACAAAGGTACATTTATTGGTGTAGGTGTTTGTATTGCTGGACCAGGAAACATTAAGATTGGTAAACGTTGTTTAATTGCAGCTCATACTGGAATCTTTGGTAATAACCATATCTATACAGATCCATTAAAATGCATTGCTGATCAAGGAGTGATTCGTAAAGGAATTACCATCGAAGATGATTGCTGGTTGGGACATAATGTCACGGTAACAGATGGAGTAACTATTGGTAAAGGTAGTGTTATTGGTGCGGGTGCAGTAGTTACTAAAGATATTCCTGCTTATTCAATAGCTGTGGGTATACCAGCGCGAGTGATTAAAACTCGTCTTCCCGAAGAATCCATAAATCCTCAAGAGTTGCAAGTAATGTCAGCTAATTCTAGATAAAATCGCGACTCAGCTAGGGACAACTTCTAATTTTATCGCCACAGAGTAAGTTTTGAAATTAGTTCGAGTATTTCAGCTTTTTTACACAAATCAGGGAAATATAATTATGAATAGTAAACAAATTGGATCAAAATTAAAGCGGTTAGAAGAAATAGTTCTAACTGTTTTATTAGCAAATATTCCTACAAAATTTATTGGTTCGAGATTACGAACTTTTTTTTATCGCAGTATTTTTAGAAGCTTGGGTAAACAAGTTTATTTACAAGATAGCGTTGAATTTATAAATACTAATTGTATAGAAATTGGCAATGGAGTGCAAATATTACGAGGTGCAAATATCAATGCTATAGGACATCCTAACAATAAAATTTCTATTGGTGATGGGGTACAAATTCAACAGGGTGTTGATATTAGAGCATTGAATGATACTCATATCAAAATTGAACAAGACACATTTATCGGTCCTTATGTTTGTATTGCTGGACCAGGAAATATTAAAATCGGTAAAAATTGTTTAATTGCAGCCCATTCGGGATTATTTGCTAATAACCATAATTTTACAGACCCATTTGAATATATTGCCAAACAAGGCATTACTAGTAAAGGAATTGTAATTGAAGATGACTGCTGGCTCGGACATAATGTAACGGTAATAGATGGAGTAACCATCGGTAAAGGCTGCGTGATTGGTGCTGGTTCTGTGGTAACAAAAGATATTCCTCCTTATTCCATAGCCGTAGGTACTCCAGCAAAAGTTGTCAAAAGCCGTCTTCAAGATAAGGAATTGGTCAATTTGAACTGAGGTGGGGAGAAGCTCTAACCATTCAGAATTCGGTTAACTCTTAGGAAAGCCAACATCTTTCCCCAAGAAACATATTTATTTAAATCAACGTCGAAAAACAACAAAGCCGCCTACTGAAGTGCCAAACTTCGATCTGAGAAAATAATTGTAGGGTATCTATCATTTATGTCCTCCAAAAATGGGTCTATTTTGGGTAATATAAAGAAGTTATCTTTTCTGCAACAGCAGATACTAAAAAGAACTTTTTCGATTAGCCCTGTGGAGAAATTGCTATGTTGACTTTAAAAATCGCTGTTTATGTTGTTGTTGGGTTATTTTTAGCTACATTTATCTTTGGATTTTTGTCAAATGACCCAGCTCGTAACCCCGGACGTAATGATTTTGAATAAGTATAGTCCCTTTCGTCCATAATCGCTGCTGTATTGGCAGAGGTTAGTATCAATACCAAGGACACGTAGAAAGAATTATCAGTAATTGTTTTTTAACTATTTTCTTTCGTAAACGTGTCCTTTTTTGGGCGGAATCTGCTCGCAGGCTAAGTAGAAGGCTTTAGTTAGAAGTTTATTTTTAAATAATTTTTAAATAATTTTTAAATAAATTTTAAATAAATTTTCAAATTTGTTTAGAAATTTCTTGGGAAAATTTTCTAAATATTTTATGCTTCTAACTTGTTTATTAACTGTTCTTTAGCTTGCCTAAAAGACTGTTTGTTGGCTTATATAATGCGTAAGTATGCTTCATCCAGTTCTACCGCCCGAATTATCACATTTTGTCCAAACACCAGCCGTAGTAGATGTCTCTGTAAATGCTAGTAGCACACAAATTAGTACTTTACCCCAACAATCTTCTACAACAAAACCGATTTTTCAGGGGGAAGAGAGTTCTTACCCACCGAAATCTGTTGGGAAAAACCAAAATCCATCGAAAACTGCTATACCCGAAACTATTCTCCCACCGGAATTTTCATCCGCGACTGTCTCTAGAGATGCAGCATCTTTGGGGGAAAATTTGAGTATTGGCTATCAATTGGAGACTTTTGAAGCTGAAGCTGTGACTCAAACGGTGAACAAGGGTAAGAATTTATCTCAACCTCAAGCAGAATCTATTACTAAAAATTTAACTAAAACACCCCAGAAAATTGCTAATAACAAACCGACGAAAATAGAATTTTATTCTCAAAATACAAACTCGACAACAGCACCAGCGACAATAGAATTCAAATCACGTTCTCAGATACAAGCTCAAGAAGAAACTCAACAAGAAATTATACCCGAAGCGCAACCAGAAACAAACACTCAGCCAACCCAGCAACAACCACCATCACAACCCCCAACAGAAACCAGAAGAGTAATTGAAATTCTTGCAGATAGACAGATTTACGATGAAAATCGTCGGGTTGTCACCGCTGAAGGTAATGTCGTAGTAAGATTTGATGGCTCTGTAGTAGATGCCGATAGCTTACAGGTAAATATAGATAACTTAGTTGCAGTCGGTGAAGGAAACATTGCAGTTACCAGAGGGGAGCAAGTTTTAAGAGGAAATCGGTTTACATACAATTTTATTCAAGATACCGGGGACTTAGAAGGGGGAAGCGGTGAAATTAACTTAGCCCAAGCCCCAGAAGATTTTTCTTTCACTTCACCAGAAGTCGCAGCCGGTGGCGTACCTCGTCGTCCTCTGAGCGATAGAATTAGAAGAAATCAACCTTTAACTGGTATTGGTAGTCCCGGAGGGATTGGGATTGAATTAGGTGGTAGAGATGCTCGAAATTTACCATCGGGTGAAACTGGAGGCGAAGTTAGACGTGTCCGATTTGAAGCTGCACGAGTCGATTTTTATCCCAGAGGTTGGCAAGCAAGAGATGTCCGTATTACTAATGATCCCTTTTCTCCCCCAGAATTAGAGTTACGTGCAGACTCAGTTACTTTAAATCAAATTTCCCCTCGCCAAGATAAACTAAGATTAAGACGACCGCGTTTAGTCTTTGATCAAGGCTTAACTTTAGGTATACCAGGTTATACAAGGACAATTGATCGTAATCAGCGCGATGCTACTCCCGCTCCAATTTCCATCGGTTTTGATGGTGACGAACGTGGTGGTTTATACCTAGAACGCTCCTTTCAGATATTAGATACACCCCAGTCAAGTTGGAAAGTTACACCCCAATTTTTTGCTCAACAAGCCATACAAAATAATACCGGCAACTTTCCGGCATTATTCGGTTTGAAATCAAGCTTTAATGCTACCTTAAACGAACGATCGCAAATTAATGCATTCACATCTTTGACAAGTCTGGATTTAACAGAATTAGAAGACAATTTACGCGGCAGCGTCCGATACAACTATTTATTAGGCAATATTCAAAATCCCTATCAAGCAACAGTAGAATACAGCTACCGCGATCGCCTTTACAACGGTAGTCTTGGTTTCCAAACTGTACAAAGCAGCTTCGGTGGAGTTATTATTTCTCCAAATATACCTTTAGGTAAAACTGGTTTAAACTTGAGGTATCAAGCCGGCGCTCAACAAATCAGTGCTAATACTGACCGTCAAGACTTACTTGATGTCAATCGCAGTAATGACCGAATTTCCCTCGGACGCTTACAAGCCAGTGCTACCATTGGTGGAGGTATCAATCTTTGGCAAGGTAAGCCTTTACCAGCAACCAGAGAAGAAGGATTAAAGTATACAGCGAATCCCGTAGTTCCCTACGTCCAAACATTTGGTTCAATAACTGGAACTGGTAGTTATTACAGCAACGGCGAGAATCAAAATACCCTAGTAGGTACAATTGGATTGCAAGGACAATTTGGTCATTTTTCCAAACCATTTTTAGATTATACCGGCTTCAATATCAGTTATTCCCAAGGTACAAACGACGGATTATCACCGTTTCTATTCGACCGCTACGTTGATAATAAACTTTTAAGCGCTGGTATTACCCAACAACTTTACGGACCATTTCGTTTTGGGTTTCAAACAACTATAAACTTGGATACCAGTGAACGTACTAGTACTGACTATGTATTAGAATACAGTCGCCGTACTTACGGTATCAGCCTGCGTTATAATCCCGTATTAGAATTAGGTGGTATAAGTTTTCGGATCAGTGACTTTAACTGGAGTGGTGGAACCGATCCATTTTCCGATGATACAGGAGGTGTAAAACCTGTTGTGGGAGGAGTTGAGCAACGGTAATAGGGTATTAAATCTTTATCTTGTGTAGAAAACTAGTAGTCGGATTTTACCAGAAATCTTGTAGAGACGTTATATATAACGTCTCTACATTACGTCGGTAGACAAACAAAAACTAATGAAATGGAGTACTAGTTAATAAATGTTTATCTATCCACAAGCATAAATTTAATTAGTTAAATTTAATAGTTAAATTTTGGTAATATTGTAAC
>JAAUSO010000004.1 GCA_012033205.1 Richelia sp. SL_2_1
CCTTTTGAAGAGATAGTTTCATATTCTTGTTGTAGAAAATTTTTTGTTATGCATAGCTCTATTTTACAACAGTCTTATTTTAAGATGTTGTTGTTGTTATATAAGTATATATTTTTGTACTACTTAAGCTTCACAGAAGAGAATGTCTTGTCTTTGCAGCCATTGAGTAATGCTTTCATGATAATCAGCCAAAAATAGCGCAGGAAAGTAAATTCTTCCGATTTTAACTCCAGTTTTTGGATGAGTCAGTATTTGAAATTGGGGTTTATGAAGAACTTCTGCCATAGATATCACCCAAATAATTTTTGACAACAAAAAGGGGAATAAAATCTTCTTTATCCCCCCTTCATATTGCTGATAATGTCAGTATTAATTCTCGGCTTCTATTTGAGGACTAACGCTCGCATTTACACGCTCTGCATATTCTCGTCTGCGTTGCCAAGATAATTGATTTAGTACTACCAAATCTTCGAGTGTTTTACCGAATTTACGATAGCACTGCGTGCCGCCGCAAGCGGCATATAGCGAATTCGAGTAGTTGTTCGAGAGAGAATCGCTGTTCTTCAACTTTTCCAAAATCCGAGGCAAACCGTTCTTTGAATATATCCCAATTAAAATCTTGAAAACTACGTTTGGCAAGCAGTCCACATAAAGAACGAATCGAGTAGTAGACTTTTGAGTACAAGCGTTCTGAATAATTACTAACAGAATACTCGCCGAGAAGGGAATCATCAATTGCTTGAAAGTTGGGTGTAGAGGATTTACGTGTAGCCATAATACAGATATTCCTAATTACTTCATTAGTTTCCGGGCGTAAGCCCATTTATTTTAAAGTGTTGCAGTACTTCTTGTTTCAGAAATCAGTACCAAGAAGAATCATGGTAGTCTGCCATTAAATCCTTAATTTCACAGTTTTGCTGAAAATCAATTTCTAGTTGCTGCAAGTCTGTATCTAATACCAAATTTTTCAGTTCTTGCATCATTTCTCTTACATGATTTTCGTCGCTGACACCTGAGTAATAACTTTTGATAAATTTGTCAGCAGACTTCATAAATTGTTCTAGATTTGTCACGAATATCTGTTCTGAACCAATCGCTTGAATCATGATTTTTTCCTGATAGCTAAAAGTGTGTGATGTGCGTTAATATTCGTTTGTCAGCATTAAGACTTTTTCAACCAAATACAATTTGATATGGCTCAATGGGAAATCTGTATATTCAATTTCTTGGCGTAAAACTTCTTGATTGGTATCCCACTCGCATATCAAGATGCCGGAATTCTCTTTAACTCGTAAATGCCAAATTTGAAATTCTCGTAGTCTTGGATCTGACAGCAATTTCTTTGTTTGATGTGAAGCAATAGCATCCAATAACCAGTAACAATTGGCTTCGTGAGCTAAGTATTTTATACCATCGGTATATTTCAAACCGAGCCAGTGTTTGTAGAGAGTAGTTGAACCATAAAATTGGTTTAGTTCGCTGGTTATTTCTCGTGGTGTTTTCATATTTTAAAATCTTTGATTTTACAGACTTCACTTCTTAATCGGCGTGAGCCGTAAAACGAAAACACAGTAAGCACGAAATATCAGCAGTTGTCACATATTATTAGTTATCAGAGATTTGAGAACCGAGTAATATTTTTTTATAATTGACTCTTAGATTACCGAACGGAAAAAGTTTCCTATCGGGTGAAAATCTGTTTTTATAGAATTATTTATATTTTATAGTACATAGTTACTGCGAAATATCTGTTTATTATAATTCACTTGGTAAAGTAAAATATCTAATTCGCCTTCTTCTCAAATAAAAAATGTCAGTGATTTGCATCACTAAAATTTGTACAAATAATTACAAGCTATTCGTCTAGTAATTTACCGGATAAACTAGCCGTTATCATGAAAGTATGTTAAAACCATAAAAACAATTAAGTAATTTCACTGTAGCTGAAAGTGAGTTAGAAAACGCTTTAGTGTTTCTGTCGCTTTGGGCTGCTTTTGTATGCACCTATGACAGACATCCTTGATATAAAACCTGGTGTAATCGTTCGCTGTCGCAATCGACAGTGGGTAGTTTTGCCTTCTGAAAATTTGGATGTGGTGCGGTTGCGTTCTTTATCTGGAAATGAGGAGGAGGTTACTGGCATCTACCGACATTTGTTAGAAGAAAATTTGGAAACAATTGATTGGGGGACGTTCCCTTTACCATCAGCAACTCAAGTTAAAGACCATGCAGCAGCACAGCTTTTAATGGATGCGTCACGGTTGCTGTTGCGAAGCGGTGCGGGACCTTTTCGCTGTTTGGGTCGGTTGTCGCTACGTCCGCGCCCGTATCAATTAGTGCCGTTGTTGATGGCGTTGCGATTGGAGACGCTGCGGCTACTAATTGCTGATGATGTGGGAATCGGTAAAACTATTGAAGCTGGTTTAATCGCCCGTGAATTTTTAGACCGGGGTGAGGTAAAGCGAATTGCTGTTTTGTGTCCACCCCATTTATGCGACCAATGGCAGCAGGAACTTAGAGAGAAGTTTCATATTGATGCGGTTGTAATTCGCTCTGGGACTGTTTCTAAGTTGGAAAGAGCAATGCCTAGCAGCGAGCATATTTTTAGTTATTACCGCCATATTATTGTTAGCTTGGATTACGCTAAGGGCGATCGCCGTAAGGCAAGTTTCATTACTCACTGTCCGGATTTAGTAATTGTAGATGAAGCACATACCTGTGCGAGTGGAAATAATAAGAGCGCTTCTCAACAACAGCGTCACCTATTAATCCAGGAAATTGCTGCTAAAGTTGACAGAAATCTACTTTTACTAACTGCAACTCCTCATAGCGGTATTGAAGAGGCGTTTTTGTCTTTGTTGGGATTGTTAAAACCGGAGTTTGGAAAATTATCTTTGGATTTTCTCAGCGAAGAACAGCGCAAAACTCTGGCAAAACACTTTGTTCAGCGAAGACGGGCTGACGTAAAACTGTGGTTGGGGAATGAAACTCCTTTCCCAGAAAGAGAATCTGCGGAATTACCCTATAAACTCTCGACAGAGTATAAAAGTTTATTTGAAGATGTTTATAACTTTGCGCGGGGGTTAGTAACACCCACTACTAGCGAAATGAGCCATGCTCAACGTCGGGGTCGATATTGGTCGGCTTTGGCGCTGATTCGCTGCGCTATGTCTTCACCTGCGGCTGCTATGGCTACTTTAGGTAAAAAATTGGAAACTCGTTCTAATAGTATTGCCAGCGAGGAATTAGACGAAGATTTAATGAGTTCTTATGTCTACGACCCATTGCACCCGTATTGCTGTTTAGCTTGCCATAGGCACGTAAATATAAGTCTGGATTGTATAGTAGTCGATACACATCTTCTACTGGCAACCCACGTTGTCCGCGTTCACGTATGATGTTCAGTATCGTTTCGGCTGTTCGCATTTCGCGTACCTCTCGATTTCTGTTTCATCTTTAATTACCTGTTCTACTTTGCCCTGTAAACGGCTCTCCCGTTTGCCTTGGTGGGGCGTTACTCCCACGACTACTATTAGAACTCCGTCACCATAGGACTCTCGTCCTTTAGGCAATCCCATGTTCCGTCACTGTTGAACGTATAAAGAACGACTTAGGTTCCTACTCATATCCTTGAATGAGTTCATTACTCATCGCTCCTTGGTCGGGGTGTACCACTAACGAAACTAGATTTAGTGGTTACCAAGGACATCGGTGTGCAAACGTGATACCGAAGGATGTGACAGTTCCACCTCTGGATATTAGGGTTCAGGCAGTTTAGCTTTAACCATATCGTTCAGGCGTTGCAGAGCCATAACATACACGTTTTCTGTTATTCTCCGCTTTACGAACATGCTCTTGTCCCCTCGCCCTTTCGGGTCTAGGTAAGTTGTTCGCCTTGGAGTCGATTACCCCGAACTCCAGACAACTTTGTTGGCAATTCAATCAGTGCGTACCACGGCGCACCGTTTCCGTGTACACGGCTCCCGATATTCTTAAGGGATAACCCTATTGCTCATGTGTATATAATCATGACATTCTGAGGCGCTAGTATAAGACCTAAACCTGCTTGTTTGTTCAACTACTTTTAACTCGCTCCAATGGAAATAATTATTGAAACCATCAACTTTAACCAGGATGGGAGTGATATTCTCCCCATTTAATCCGATGATCTTACCTTGTCTGTTAGTCAGATTCCCTGTTTTAATTTCTACCCTAGCAGGTATATCGAATCCCATTGATACGAGAGCGTCATTACGAACGTCAGTGTCTACCCAAGTCAACTCTTGCTCAAAGTTATGATAGCTAGCCAAAGTTACACCCCAAGTTTCTCTCCACTGGGGATTATGGTTGACGGCATAATTAGAAAGATGCTTGAGGAATGTTCCGTCACACCAAACTATATTCGATATGGCATTCCATCTTTTATCTTGAGGAACCCTTGCTCGCCCTGAGTCGCTAGAAGTATACAGGTAGACTCCATAAAAGCCATCTGCCTACGAAATAGCTGTCTTCTTGATAAGAAATCTGAGAGCGGAATGGGAGTAAATCGAGTATTTAATATTTGAAGAAAGCCTATGTAAAAGCCTTGGCGATTTCTGCTTGGTAATCAGTACTTGTGTTGATAGTTGACAATTGACCAATGCAATTGAGAATTAAATCCAGATCGCACCATCATCGCCTTGCATCCAAAAAAATTTTGTATTTTTAACTATTTTTGAAAGCTTTGCTTTTACGGACTTCATGTGAAGTCTTACGGAAGAAGATTCCTCCAAAAAGCTTCACCCTCTCATCGGTGTGAGCCGTAAAACAAAAAACTCCTGATAACAGATACCAGCAGTTGCAATATTCTTATTGGTTATAAAATGGATAAAAGCAGTTTTTTATCATGATTTTCGGTAAAAGAGATATTTTTACCTTGAGTATCTCACTTTTTTACCTATGCTTAATACAAAAATTAGTAGTAATACTTTAGCAATTTTTGAGTAACTGATCTTGAGTTACCCGTCCATCTTCCATCCGTAAAAGCCTATCGGCAACATCTAAAATACGGCTATCGTGAGTCACTAACAAAATTGTACTTCCTTGTTGCTTGGCTAGTTTTTGCATGATATTTACCACATCTCGACCAGATTTACTATCTAATGCTGCTGTAGGTTCGTCTGCGAGTACGAGTAAAGGTTCACCTACCAATGCACGAGCAATCGCAATTCTTTGTTTCTGTCCACCAGAAAGCTTTTCGGGGTAATAATCGATGCGTTCCCCTAAACCGACAGATGTTAATATTGCCTGTGATCTTGCAATACGCTCGTCAATCGACAAATTTTCATGCAAGCGTAAAGACATTCCTACATTTTGCTGTGCTGTGAGGGATTCAAGTAAATTATGAGACTGAAAAATAAATCCAATTTGCTGGCGAATTTTGACTAACTGCGATTTGCTTGCACCATATAATTCCCGACCAAATACGCAAACGCTACCTTCTTGAATCGAACGCAAACCACCAATTAATGTCAGCAAAGTGGTTTTACCGCTTCCCGATGGACCGCGCATGATGACAATTTCACCCTTATAGATGTCTAAATTGACATCATCTAAAACTGGTTTACGTAAATCTCCTTTACCAAAAGCATGGCAGAGATGACGAACCGTGACAACAGGTTCCATAGCTTCTCCTCCAGTAATTAAAATACATCCGCAGGGTCAGCCGAGCGAAATTTCCGCATGGCGATCGCGGCTGAAATCAAACACATTAAAACAGTGGCAATTAACACTTGCCATGCTACGGCAGATTTCATGATCAAAGGTATCCGTGTTAGTTTTCCTAGGAGAGCATACATTCCAATCGAAGTCGTGTATCCCGGTGCAAATCCCATGATGGCAAGAATAATTCCTTGTTGAAAAACAATAACTAATAAGCGAATATCTGAATATCCCATTGCCTTCAAAGTGGCGTATTCTGCTAAATGGTCGCTGACATCCGTGTATAAAATTTGATAGACAATCACAACTCCCACAACAAAGCCCATAATTGCCCCAAAGTTAAATATCGTACCCGCAGGATGTTCGTTCGACCAAAAGGCTAGTTCCAATTTCTTAAACTCTTGAAGATTCAAAACTCTGATATCGCTGGGTAAGCGCGATCGCAAATTTTCGGCAACTATTTCACGGTTTGCTCTTGGTTTGAGCTTGAGAACACCAACATGAACTTGATCGATACTGTTACGACCGAACAAGCGTAAATAATTTTGGTCGCTGGTGACAATATGACCGCGAATAAACATTGTACTGCCCAAGGTGAAAATACCACCAACCTTGACTCTACGACCGGACAATTCCGTAGTAACAGTTTCCCCTCGATTAAAAGATTCCACCACATGACCAGTAGTAGGTTGAGATTTGCGGTCAAACAGTACTACGTTGGGTAATTTAATCTGGTCTAACTGCTGATTTAATTGGGGTAAATCGAAAACTGGACGATATGGGTCAAATGCAATTACAGCCACTGGTGCAATTTCTTTTTTCCAAGGATTGACCCAGGCACCAAAAGAATAGTACAAAGGACTGCTCGAAGCAACATCTTTGACATCAGTTGCTTGATATAAATATGCTTTAGGGAACCCTCGGGTTTCTAATAAAGTTTTGGTCCGCTTACTGACTAGAACTAAATCGGCATTTAGATGTTCGTGAACGAGGACTGAACCATCAAATAGCATCGATTTAAACCCCAACATCATAAAAATCAAGATATCAGCGAAAGCAATTCCTGACATTGCTATTAGCAAACGAATTTTCTGATGGCTCAGTTGCGACCAACCAAGGGGAGGTTCCTGAGAAAATTTCTTGACCAGATTTGTGATAACAGGAAGTTTCATGGTGGTTTCCCCTAGTTCCTATCTAATCACAATAGAAACCTAAAAATGTGAGGAATTTGTGAGACTGTGGGATTTAATAAATGTGTAATATAAAATATTTTCCTCACAATATTCTCAAACTTCTCTCCTAAATTAATAATAGTTATTCCCCATTGCTCGCCATTCTCTAATTAATTTAAGGGGATAGATCGTAAAGAGCATTTGCTAATAAAAACTGCATGCATCACTAAGTATATTTTAATGCTGACAGTAAAAGTAGAGGTTTAGATATGCTGAAAAATAAATATACACTCTGGATAAGTTTATTTGTAACTACGGTAGTTGGTTTTGGTTTAGGAATACTGGTGGGGAATCAGTATCAAATACCAGGAACCTCAAAAAATCTCACAGTATACGGTATGGACGAACAGGTAACTAAAGTTCAAACCGATTTATACGTAAGTTTTGATGACAAGCTCAATCATACGCAAAAATTAGATAAATTATCTACCCTAATTTCGCGTTACAAATTTTGCGATTTACCAATAGAAGTCAAAAGCGTAGACAATGGTATTGCTATGGTTAACCTGGACGAACATCCTTGGGTAAAACAAAGAACTACACTCCCTTCTATTCCTGGTTGTTCGGGAAGAAGTTGGCGCTATGGTTATTTCCAAGGTAGTGCGGGTGGTTATGCTACAAGTGCGACTTTAGCACGAACTTTTGTCCAACCGAACTATAAAGGAGATTGGATTAAAGGAGTTCGGTTTTCTTATGCAGGTAAGCCGATTCAAGATGGTGATTGGGATCATATCAATTTGCATGGAGTCATTACTCGCGAGAATCTTCCCTAAAAGGGGGTTGGGGGAATCGGTTAGCTGTGGAATACTAGTTTTTATCTCCCTTACGGGACACGCTACGCGCTTCGTTCCGATTGTGTAAGTCCTATATAAATAAATTGATGGGTCTAGTTGTTCGCAACCAGACCCGTCAGTCTACTATTTATTTGATGCAAGTTTTCCTCCATAACTAACTTTAGTTTATACGTATCGTAGTTTCCTAACTTGAACCTCTCATAGTCACATCTTCCGATATTCTGGTTTGGCTTTACTCTTATCTAAGTTCTCAGAGAAGGGTGTTACCACTTTATTTTATCTATGTTAGAGGTTCTCTACGACCTCACTTATATATTAACATATTTTGATAGTTAGAACAGACATTTCTTGTTTTTTTGATTTAGAAAATAAATTCTCAAAATGATGATTCAAAATAGGTTAAAATGCTTGTAAAAGCTGGCAAAATATTGGCAGTAATTTGTAATAAATATTAATATATTATTTGCAAACTTAAAAGTCATCTACATGGATTTTGCCAGAAGATATTAGCGGATATTAAGAGGCTAACTATGATGCACAAAGAATATATGGAAATTGTGGAAGGATTAATTGACAAATTGACATTACCCACAATTTTAGAAAAGGCTGCCAGTTTCAGTTCCCCTGGTTGACATTCGGGCTGTTCCCGTTGAATCTGACCTTCGATGCGGAAGTCGTTAGCTCTTTGAGAATCAGTGGGTTCATTATTGTAAGTTGCCATTTCAGATATCCTTTTTGTAAAAGTTAAATGTAGTTTTAATCTGATTTCTCTTCTTCAGGGTTGAGAGCATCAGTAATAATTATGTCAATTAATACTTTAATAACTGTAGTTGTTTCTTCTCATCTGTTTTGATAAGTACGCTCTCAAACTAAAATAAAAATGTGAGGAACTTGTGAGGGAATAAAAAATTATGTCAAAATTAAAGCAATTTATTACTTGAAAATACTTACAGTAATTTTAGGTATAAAAACTACTTGCAAATATGATATTGCTTCATAGATACTGATAATGCTGGATAAATACCGTTGTAAGAAGGAAATAAAAATTATTTAGTGAGATAAATATTACATATATAAAAGTTTATTAAAAAAATAGGATGAAACAATAGTTATTTAAAATACATCTATTTGAATAAGTTTTTAGACATTAATAAACTCTTTGAGCAGGATGGTATTTTTTATCTCGGCGAAGTGATGAACGTTCCTGGCGTTTTAAATCGCACAAATGAGGTGATGAACAAAATCTGTATTGCCCGAGAATTAGGATTATCGATTGACAGACACGCTCCAGAACTCCGGGGTGAGGCTGCGCGTAGTTATGCTGCTGCTGAAATTACCACCGACCACGAGTGCAGCACCCTAGCAGAAGCTAAAACTTTGAAAATTTTCGATACTCCCTGGGGAACGGGAGGAACGTCACTACTTCTACTCAACACTTGGCTGACGATAACGGAGTCCAGTCAAGAGCTTTCCGAACTTCGTTAATGTCCTCAATAATCAAGTTCTGTTCGAGTTGGGTTCGAGGACTTGAAGAGCGGTAAGTATGATAACTACCTCCATAAAGCAAACTAAGATGAACGACTGCATTCTTTACACAATCGTGAAGCGGTTGTGGCAACCCTTGTAATATTTTCCCACCCCTAATATCTTCAGCCACTACTGAGACTAAACTACCAAGACTCTCTACTTGCAGCGATGCAAACACAAGATTATTATGATAGCAGCTAAGAGAGTGTAGATCGCTTTTTGGTTGCTGCGTAAATAGCGCTGGGAACCAAATTGCTCGTCCCCTTGGCCGTTCATAAAGTATGTGACTATCAGGAGATGTTCTTCTAATTTCTAACTTTGTCTCATCGATATCTAACAGATGTGCAAATTTATAATCACGGTGCCATTCAGTTACTGCTTCGAGCGCCCGATGGACTTCATCTGTAATCAATCGAGTCATTGGATCTATCCCCTCCGCCTTAATAACGGTAAAGACTGTAAAAGGTTCAATAGATTGTGTTTTATGTTCTAAAATACCTGCGCGAAAATCAGTGAAGCATTTATCAACAAACTGGTTCGCAGATAATGTTTCTGAAAGTTCACAATTGCCTCTCATCTTAAAAGTTTTTCCCTTTCTAAGTCCAAAGGCTGTATCAACAGTACCTTGCAATGAAAGTTGATTGCGACATCTTGCAGTTATAACTAAAGCAATACCGTGAGGATAAAAAAATGATTCTAATTTTAGGTAGCCTTTTTGTCCCAAGCATTCCGGGGAATATACCTCAATAGGAACATTACCGCGAAAAGGAACGAGTGCTTCCCAAGCTCTTTTACCGTTGATATTTATGCTCCCTTTCTTACCAAACAAGTAATATGCCCAAAAATGTTGTCCTGCGAGATGTTTCCAAGGTAGTTGAAGCTTAAGTTGCTTGTCCCCTTTATAACCAGGTAACTTTAAACACAAAGATTCTTCGTTTTGCTTTAGAGCTTCAAAATTTTCCTCGTATTCATAGTCACGACCAAGAAAAGACCAAGGTAAATTCGGGGGGTTCTCTTCAATAAAGTCGAAAATTGTCTCAACCCAGATCATCGATAATTGGAAATCATGAACTTTAATTTCTTCTATAGACATTTACAGACTTACTCCACTTGTAATTTATGATACGTATCTATGTTATAATATATTTAACTAAGGATAAACCTAGTACTTCAGTAGAGGTATGAGGATGGTTTATTATGTGGTTTGACAAGGAATTACCACAGGATGTAAATGTTTCCTGCAAAAAATGCCCGTTTAATTTTGCAAGGAAATATGATGCTCCAGTCAATTAGTAGCATCAAATCTCGCTTAAATGGCGGTAATCAACCCCTTTCTCCCTTGAGGAAGGGGTTTGCCATAGGACATTATGTGGCATATGTTATTACTTTTTTCTCCTTATAAATGTCTATTTTTCTTGGACAAAAATTTGCTTTGCAAAATTTTTAGTAATGTCTTTACTCTTCACTTGCATAGGCTTAGTTCCAAGCGGCCAATCTACTCGTAATGCATTCATTCCTTCACCTTCTTTGAGTAAATTTGCTAAAGTCTTAGCATTGCCTTGGAGGTTGAGTTGTTTAAGCACATTTTCCCGTAACGTTTTACATTCACTTCCTTTAAGCCATTCCAAGATAATAGGAGGAGCAACCCAAAACTCTTCTTTGGCATCTTTTAGGAATTCAAGCAAAAATACCGTTTGTTCTATCCCTTTCAAATTCGCGGATTCTAAACTAACGCCTAAGCCTTGCTTATCTAACTTGTACAGTATTGTTATTGGATCGTCTTTTGGTGAAGGAGTATCTTGTTTTATTCTCCATATTTTATATAAACTAAATAAATTAATTGAACCTAGAACTATGAAGTACGATGCAGCGGCAATAAATATAGAAGATAACCAAACTAGGATTATATCGGTAAGTCCATAGGTTTCTAGATAATTACGGCGGATTTTTAAAAACCTCTCAGTAATAATAGGATAAAGGAATATCATAGGTAATGATAATGTTATAGCTATAAACCAGAATTCCGGGCTGATAGTTTTCAGTGGGAATGACTTTTTTTTGTCTTTAGTTTTACTTGATTCCCAAAATATTTTAACCGCCACTAGCATGAGGAATCCTGGAAGAACTAAAAGAGAAGGCAATCCCAAAAGCTTTATAATTTCCGATTCACCAATAACCCCTACATTAATTTCTTGAGTAGAAACTATATTTACTATTTTTGCTGAATATTTCGATTTAAAAGAAATGTTAAATAAAAGAAGATGCTTTCCAGGTTGAACTTGGTTCTTAGCTTTGATGTCAATGGTAATAATTTGCGTTTGTCCAGGAAGAATAGTTCTCTCATTTATTGAATAAATAAAATCTATAAAATCAGGACCTATCGGCAAAACTTCCATAACCAAAATATCTTGATCAAATTTATTTTTAATTAATATATATATTCTTCTTGGATGATACTCATCAACTGATGACGTAGTAGTTTTTATGCTAATATCTACCACTTGTTCAACTGCCTCAGTCGCATAGACAATTGAAGCTTTGGACAGTTCAGTACAGGTAGGATACGCAATTAAAATAATTGAAACAAATATTGTCACGATTATTAATATCAATCTTTTAGTTACACTTCTATTTGATCTTTTTGAATATTTAGTACGATTTTTCATCTCGAAATTTGTTGGATATAGAATAAATCTATTGTTGCCCTATGGAAAAGTGTTAAAAATCAAAATAGGGATTGGAAGAATTAGTTCTCCCTATCCCTCTTTTATGTAATGAAGCCGAAAATTACGCATAATCTCAAACAGTCGGACTTATTACATATTAAAGCTATTACAAATATCCCAATCCTCTACATTGGGGACATGGAACAGGTCTTCCTGTAAAAGGATCGGGAACTGCTCTAGTACCTCTACATAGTAAACATATTTGTTGCTTGGGTGGCAACACAACTGTCTCCGAATCGAATATATAGCCTAAGCCAAGACACTTACGACAGGGGTTGCCTAAAAAATCACCAGTTCCATGACACGTATTGCAAGTTAGCCTGCGAAATCTATTAATTGGATACATATATATCCCTCCTTGCCTAGTCAATCGAGTAATCTATCTACCAGAAAAACTCAGATATTAAGTGTTAGCGTCGTAAAAAAATAGGAATAAACACTTACACTTTAAGTATAGTAATAACACAAGTAGTAGAACAAAAAGTTATGTTAAGCAAACGATTGACGGTTGTGGATAAAAACTAACTAAACCGTAAAGTGTTTCCGCACAGAGGCGTAAACGTCTCGCGATCTTGCTACAACCAGCGAGCGGGACGCTCGCACTACGAAAATGCCAAATCATTCCAAATTCACCGTAACCCGCACCTGCAAGTTAGTTAGTCCGGCAACTTTGGGTGTATCTTCTGGATCTAATTTGACCTTCACTTCCACAACTCGCGCATCTTTATCTGCTGCTGGATCTGAATCCAAAATATCTTGCTTTTTAATTTGCAAACCGATATGGTCAATAGTGCCATGTAAAGTACCTGCAAACCCACCATGTTCGCTGATTATTGATGCACGCTGACCGACTTGAATCTTACTCACATCAGTTTCGTAGATTTCTGCTATTGCATACATTTGTTGAGTGCGTCCTAACTCCACAATTCCTTGACTGGTATTAACTTGTTCGCCGACACGGGTATTAATTTTCAAGATTTGTCCCGCTACAGGAGAACGAACATAGAAGTCTTCTAACTCAGCTTTGACACGGTTAATCAGAACTGCGGCTTTTTCTACCTCTGCTTGTGCAACTTTTACATCTACCGGACGGACTTCTTTCAATTTTTCTAACGTGGCTTTTTCGGCTTGAATTTGTTTTTGCAAAGTGGAAACAGTTGTTTGTAATTGTGCTTGAGCAGCTTCGAGATTTGCTTGTGCTGTTTTAAAAGCTTCGCGTTTGTTGTCAAAATCTGCTGTTGCAATAGCACCTTGAAGATGCAATGCTTGATAACGTTTATAACTAGCTTCCGCGTTTTGTAATTGTGCTTTTGCTCTGGCAATAGCGGCTTGTTTCTCGACGGTTTCTGTTTTTAATTGTGCTTGTGTTCTGGCAATTATCGCTTCTTGCGCGTTTATTTCTGCTAGTTTTGCTTCTCCTGCTTTAATTTTGGCAAACTTTGCTTGTGCTACCGCTAAATTCTTTTCTGCTTCGGTCAATTCCATCAGCTTTTTATCGGTTCCTTGCAAAATCGCAATGGTTTGACCGGCTTTTACTCTATCTCCTTCATTAACAAGTAATTTATTTACTCGGCTATCTTGAGCATAAGCAACCGATAATTTTATAACTTCACCTTGCGGTTGCAGTCGTCCCAAAGCTGTAATTTGAGTAATAGGAGCAATAGTAGTAGTTGGAACTGGTGTAGGTTTTCTGGTTTGAATTTGGGAGATTACATAAACCGAACCCGCACCAAGAAAAGTTGTCAAAATTACGCCAGCTACCCAGTAAATAAATTTTTTACTACCCCTTTGTTTGGGTGCATTTGCTGGCTGTACGAATAAAGAATTTTCGGGTTTTTTATCTTTTGTTACAACCATAATCTGCGGACGGGATTAATGTTACACAATTAATTAGTCCCGTACTTTTGTTGTATAGAAATATCATGAGGAACTTGTGAGGGGAATTTACCGTACAGCTACACGTAGTGAAAATAAAAATAGGAATAGAAAGAATTAGTTCTCCCTATCCCTTTATAAATCAAGCAAATTTTTCTTTTTATTTCTAGCAATCCGGTTTGATTTGTGTTTCTCAAAGATGATTTAGAGATTCTTCTCACGTCAAAATTGATGCTGCAACATTCATGAAGATTTAATAAGCGGGATGTGTCATAACTATCACCCAAACCACTAAAACCATAAGTAAAACGGCAAGTTTGGCGATTAAATATGTAATATCTGTTGTAAATGGTATTAGTGTAAAGTATTCCATCTTTGCTACCCCCAATTTAAATGCTTTATATGTAATGTATATTATTAATCTAAAAAATAAGTTTGAGAATCTTGTGAAGAAGCTTTATTCTGGTAAATGTAATCACAGAATACTTTTTTACAAAGCAATAGTAGCTTTAACCACAGAACAATCATCTGTAGGCTGAATAATAAATCCTAGTTTTTCACAAACTCGCTGCATCCCCAGATTTTCTAATAAAATTTCTGCATTGATTTCGCTCAATTTTTCATCTTTTCCAATTTTTAACAATCGTTTTAGTAATTCGCTTCCTATTCCTTGACACTGATATTTATCTGTGACTATCAAAGCAAACTCAGCCCAATTTGTTTGGTGTAGTTTACTTAATCTCGCAACGGCTAAAATTTCTTTTTTTTGAGTTTGGGGATTATAATAATCGGCGACTAAAGCCATTTCTCGGTCATAATCTATAAAGCACAATCTTGTTAAACGTTCGTGAGCAATACGTCGGCTAATTTTAATCATATGAAAGTAGCGAAAGTAAACGCTTTGCTGTGATAATTCATGATGAAATTGAATCATTAATGGCTCATCTTCAGGACGAATCGGACGTATAGTAATTTCCATCCCGTTTTGCATTTTCCAAATTGAAATATATTGAATCGGATAGGGACGAATTGCAGGTTTTGGTAATTTTTCGATGTTCGCATCTAAATCATGCAGTACAATTCTTCCATCTAATGCCATCAAGGAATTATCAATACCTGGTTTTACTAAAAGCGGATTAATATCTATTTCTTTAATTCCAGGTTGCTCTACAACTAACTGACTAAAACGAACTAAAAGCTGATCTAATTTATCTAATGAAATTGCTTTTCTTCCTCTAACTCCTTTTAATGCTTTGTAAATTTGAGTTTGTTCCATCATTCGCCGAGCCAAGGTAGTATTCAGTGGAGGTAATCCCAATGCTCTATCTTTAAATACCTCAACTAGTTGTCCTCCCGTACCGAATAATAAAACTGGACCAAATTGAGTATCTATGCTACTACCCAAAATCAATTCATAGCTGTTTTTTAAATCCACCATTGGCTGAATTGTCACTCCAGCAAAATGGCTGCTACCAACTTTCTGTGTTACCGATGTTTGAATTGCTTGATATGCTTCTCTAATAGCATCAGCGCAACATAAATTTAAATGCACTCCATTCACATCCGATTTATGGGTAATGGTGTAGGAATAAACCTTCATTACTACCGGATAACCAATTTTATCTGCTATTTGAACCGCTGATTCAACTGTTGTAGCTAAATATGTTTCTACAGTAGGGATTCCATAAGCTGCCAGTATTTTTTTTGATTCTATTTCTGTTAATAAATATCTTTTTTTGCGACGTGCTTTCTCGATAATTTTCTCAACTAAATTATAATGAGAAAAATCTACTTCTGGATTAGCTAATACGGGAGTTTCATACAAACTACGCAAATTATAACTATAGCGCCACATATGATTAAAAATTCGGGCAGCAGTATCGGGATAGGGAAACGTGGGAATTGCGGCTTGATTGAGAATTTCTGCCCCAGCTTGGATTTCTGAGTTACCCATCCAACTTGCTAAAATTGGTTTATTGCTTTTGGCATAAGCTGTTAAAACTTCTGCTATTTTGGTAGGGTTTGTCATTGCCTGCGGTGTCAAAATCACCAAGATTGCATCAGTATTTTTATCTTGACTGACAATTTTTAAAGTATTTTCGTAACGCTTATAATCTGCATCTCCTAATAAATCAATTGGGTTATTGCAGCTGGCATTTGCAGGTAATAATTTATCCAAAGCATCACGAGTTTCAACGGTTAACTCAGCCAGTTCTCCCCCTCCAGAAATTAACGCATCTGTAGCTAAAACTCCAGGTCCCCCAGCATTAGTAATAATTGTCATTCGTTTACCTTTGGGACGAGGTTGTTTTGACAACACCTCTGACATATCGAATAATTCAGAAATGCGATTAACTCGCAATACCCCACAGCGTCTTAAGGCTGCATCAAACACCGCATCGCTTCCCGCTAACGCACCTGTATGAGATGTTGCGGCTTTGGCTGCAATTTCAGTACGTCCGGCTTTGATAACTATAATCGGTTTGGTTAAAGCAACTTCCCGCGCAGCTGAAAGAAAAGAACGAGCATTACCGATAGATTCCATGTAAATCACAATACTTTCCGTATGGGGGTCGTCGCCGAGGTAATAAATTAAATCTCCCCAATCCACATCGAGCATTGAACCGATGGAAATAAAAGCACTAAATCCGACATTTTCGCGGAAACTCCAATCTAAAATAGCCGTACACAATGCCCCACTCTGACTGATAAATCCGACTTTACCAGGAAGTGCCATACCACTAGCAAAGCTCGCATTTAAGCCAATATGGGGATTGATAATTCCCAAACAGTTGGGACCAATTAACCGCATTTTAGAGCGACGAACTTGTTCTAACACCTGCTGTTCTAGTTCTACACCTGTAGTTCCCGTTTCCCGAAACCCAGCCGAAATGATAATTGCACCTTTAACTCCCGCATCTACGCATTCAGCAATAACACTAGGAACAGTTGCAGCGGGAGTAGCAATAATTGCTAAGTCAATAACTTCTGGAACTGCGGCAATATTTGGGTAGGCTTTGATACCCAAAATGCTATTGTGTTTGGGATTCACAGGAAAAACCGTTCCCCCAAAAGGATGGCTAACGAGATTCCACAATAAAGTACGTCCTACGCTACCTTCCTTTGACGATGCACCGATAACCGCAACGTTTTTAGGTGCAAAAATTACATCTAAGGGGTGATGTTGGGAACGGAGAATATCATAAGCACGGTCTGAGGCTATCTTGATTGATTTTTGCATAAATCACTCCTGTTTTAAAAATGGGAAGTAGAGAGTAATTAGGAGTGTAGAGACGTAGCACTACTACGTCTGTTAGGAGTTAAGAATTAAGAGTTAATAATCACCAATTACCAATTACCAACTACCAATTGCCCATTACCAATTACCCATTACCCATCCTCACTTCTTCCAACTGCAAATTATCCGATTCATCTACATGATAAAAAGCCGCATCAGTACGACAACCGCGATAAGCTAAAACGTACAATTCTTTCAAATCATTAATTAACGGATAGCGGGGATTTGCTCCGGTACATTGGTCATCAAATGCTTGTTCTGCCATTATTTCTAAACTACTATAAAAAGCTTGTTCATTATCTCTCAATGTCTCTTTAATCGTTAAAGGAATATCAATTTCATGCTTGAGATTTTCTACCGCTTCCACTAATTTTTCAATTTTCTCATCAAGAGTATTTCCACCCAATCCCAAGAAATCTGCAATTTCACCATAACGCTGTTTGGCATGGGGATATTTGTACTGTGGAAAAATAGCTTGTTTGAAAGGAATATCCGTAGCATTGTAACGAATGACATGGGAAATCATCAGCGCATTTGCTAACCCGTGGGGTACGTGAAAAGTTGCTCCCAATTTATGAGCCATCGAATGACAAACTCCTAAAAAAGCATTAGCAAATGCCATTCCCGCAATTGTTGCTGCATAATGAACTTTTTCCCGCGCTTCGGGGTCATTTTTACCATTTTTATAGGCTCTGGGCAAGTATTTAAATAATAAATCTATTGCTTGTAATGCCAATCCATCGGTAAATTCAGTTGCCATTACCGAAACATAAGATTCTAGTGCATGAGTTAAAGCATCAATTCCACCGTATGCAGTTAACTTTGTTGGCATATTTAAGACCAATTCCGGGTCTACAATTGCCATATTTGGTGTTAGCGAATAATCTGCTAAAGGATACTTAACTCCTGCTTTTTCGTCGGTGACAACTGCAAACGGAGTAACTTCCGAACCAGTACCGGAAGTCGTAGGAATAGCCACTAACATTGCTTTTTGTCCCAAGGATGGTAATTCATAAACTCGCTTGCGAATATCCATAAATCGCATAGCTAAACCAGCAAATTCAACTTCGGGATGTTCGTACATCAACCACATAACTTTAGCTGCATCCATCGGCGAGCCACCACCAATAGCTATAATTACATCTGGTTGATAATTGTTTAATAATGCTAAACCTTGTTTAACATTAGATAAATTGGGGTCTGGTTCAACCTCGTGGAATATATCGTATTTGATGCCGATTTCTTCTAAAACCTTGGTAACGCTATCGACAATTCCTAAATCAAACAATGGTTTATCCGTAACAATAAATGCCCGTTTTTTACCAGTTAAATCTCCTAAAGCTACAGGTAAACAACCAGATTTAAAATAGATTTTGGGGGGAACGCGGAACCACAGCATATTTTCCCGACGCTGGGATACTGTTTTAATATTTAACAGATGATGTGGTGCCACGTTATCGGATATTGTATTACCACCCCAAGTTCCACAACCCAAAGTTAAAGATGGGTCTAATTTGAAATTATATAAATCACCGATTGCACCTTGAGAAGATGGAGTATTTATCAGAACTCTTCCCGTTTTAATTGCGTTCTCGAAATAAGTAATATCATCGAAGTTAGCTGGATTGGTATACAATACGGCAGTATGTCCGAGACCACCAAATTCAATCAAGCTTTCGGCTTTAGCAACTGCTTGATGAAAGTTCGTTGCTCGATACATTGCTAAAATCGGCGATAATTTTTCATAAGCAAAAGGTTCTGATTTACCAATATCTTCTACTTCAGCAATTAAAATTTTATAGCTACTTGGCAGCGGACAATAAGTATCTTTTCCACATCCAGAAACTTCACTTTTGAGTTGAAAACCTGCTAATTGAGCAATCTTTTCTACCGACTGTCCGACAATTGCTGGATTTAATCTTCCTTCCTTTAAAATTACATTACCCAACTGGCTTTTTTCTGTATCATTGAGAAAATATGCACCCCGACACATAAATTCCTGTTTAACTTGCTCGTAAATATCATCAACAATAATTACAGATTGTTCCGAAGCACAAATCATCCCATTATCAAAAGTCTTACTCAACAAAATCGAACTGACAGCAGTTTGAATATCAGCCGATTTATCAATTACCGCAGGAGTATTTCCCGCTCCTACACCTAATGATGGATGTCCCGAAGAATAAGCAGCATGTACCATTCCCGGTCCACCAGTTGCTAAAATTAATTTGATATCAGGATGCTGCATTAATGCTTGAGATAATTCTACCGTTGGTTCGTCAATCCAACCAATAATATTTTCTGGGGCACCAGCAGAAACTGCTGCTTCTAAGATAATTTTTACTGCTTCTATGGTGCATTTTTTAGCTTTAGGATGAGGAGAAAGAATAATTCCATTGCGGGTTTTGAGAGCAATTAATGCTTTAAAAATAGTTGTAGATGTAGGGTTAGTTACGGGAACAATTCCAGCAATAATTCCTACTGGTTCGGCTATTTTTTGAATACCAAAACTTCTATCTTCTTCAATAAGACCGCAGGTTTTTTCATGCTTATATTTGTTGTAAATATATTCCGATGCAAAGTGGTTTTTAATCACTTTATCTTCAAGAATGCCCATTCCTGTTTCAGAAACAGCCAATTTGGCTAAAGGTATTCTTTGATTATTGGCCGCTAATGCTGCGTGTTTAAAAATAAAATCAACTTTTTCCTGAGAGTATGTAGCGTATTTTTCTTGTGCTGCTTTGACGTTTTCTACTAGTAACTCTAATTCGTGAATATTGGTAACTTGCATAATTTTACTCCTTTATTGAAATGCAGAGTTTCGCAAAGCTTTAGTTAAAGAGTGAAAATACCTTTGCTGCGGAAGATATTTAATGCTTTTTCTACCTGCTCCGAGGTGGGAATTGGAGTTTCTTTTAATTTGTATTCATAACCTAGTTCTTCCCATTTATATTCACCCATTTTATGAAATGGTAATACTTCAACTCTTTGAATATTGTTAAGGGTAAAAATAAAATCAGCCAATCCAGCAATATTGTCCGTATCATCTGTTAAGTCAGGTACTAATACAAATCGAATCCAGGCTGGCTTATTAATATCACTCAAGTATTTAGCAAGAATTAGCGTTGGTTTAATCTCAACTCCCGTAACTTTGGTGTAAGTAGCTGGTTCAAATGATTTAATATCAAGCAATACTAAATCCACAAATTCTAATACAGATTTTGCGGTTTCTAAATTGCAAAATCCAGATGTATCTAAAGCTGTATGTATTCCTAATTCTTTACAGCGTCGAAAAATTTCTCTAACAAATTCCGGTTGAAATAAAGGTTCACCACCGCTGATTGTTACACCTCCACCCGAAGCTTTCATGTAAGAAGTATATTTTTTAATTTCAGCAATCAATTCATCAACTGTTACCTGTTTTCCATGTTCCAGATAGCGACAGTCGGGATTGCTGCAATAAAGGCACCGCAACGGACAACCTGTAGTAAAAATTATAAAACGAATACCGGGACCATCCACCGTACCGCAAGTTTCAACTGAGTGGATGTAACCGGATGTAGCAACTTCAGATACTGGATGTAACATAGCTATTACCCATAGCACGCAAGAGATTGAAGCTTTTTATTCGCTTCACTTTGAGTTATACGGGAAGAATTTGAGGAACTTGTGAGGAAGCTTTGAGAACATCTCAAACTATTGTGAATTAAACGGTTGAGCCTAATCCTTCATAAATTGCTGCAATCAGAACATCCTCACATTTTTTTCAAATTATATCTATAAAGTAAAAGTATTGAATTGTTAATTATTAACATAAAACTCTTAGTCAGTAAAAAACTGTTGAGAAGATAAATCATGATTAATCATAAAATTTTAGTTGCACTGGATAAATCTAAGCAAACAGGAAAAGTCTTTCAAACAGCGTTAGATTTAGTCAAAGGAAAAGACAGCGAAATCAAATTATTGCATTGTATCAATAGCAATATAATGGTTGGAGATGTATCGTCTATTGGGGGTATTGGTACTATTGGCGATATTAATATATATGGGAATTTACAGAAAAACTATCAACAGGAATTAAAACAAGAAATCCGAAAAGTCAGCGAATGGTCGGAATACTACACTCAGCAAGCGCGAATGCAGAAAATTCCCGCGTCATATACCTATGAGCTTGGAGAGCCAGGGAAGAAAATCTGCGAGTTTGCTCAATCTTGGGGTGCTGATTTAATTGTATTAGGTAGTAGAGGACATAGTGGGATTACAGAAGTTTTGCTCGGTAGTGTCAGCAATTATGTTATTCACCATGCTTGCTGTTCGGTATTGGTTGTTAAATAAAAATTAATTAATTTTATACCCCACATTCCGGACTGAAAAGGTGTCATATAGCATCATTACTTCATTTTTTGTAGATTCTCAGCTATAAATTCGGCTAAAAAAACTTTTATCCTCAATCAAAATAGGGATATAAAGTATTAAGCTAGCGGGAGCATTCTACAAAAATATAGTAAAAAATTGTGACAGTTGAGGGTGCGGAAAGCAAGTTTTTTTCGGTAATTTTCTAACTAGAAGGAGGTGATTCTGCTTTTTAGCGATTAGATTTGGTTCCGAAGCGAGTTCTAAAATTTTCTCAAATATCTTGTTTGTTTAATTGGATTATTCAATAATAATAGAAAAAGATAGGTAGAAGATGAAGAAAACACATCAATACAGACCACTACTTTATTTTATACTTACATTTACAATTACGTGGTTCAATGGATTTATTCTGGCAGTACAAAGTTATAAAATTGAAGATAAAAATATCATTTTGTTACTATTAACTTATATGGGACCATGCATTGCCGCTTTAGTTATGATGTTTATTTTTAGTAATAAATTTTTCAGAGCTAATTTTATCAAAAGAATCTACGATCTAAGATTAATTAATCAAAAATACATTCCATTTACGTTATTTGTTTTACCTATAACTATGGTGGTTTCAATCCTGATATCAATAGTATTTGGTCAGCCATTAGAACAATTACGATTTGCCGAAAATTTTAAAATCTTTGATGGCGAAGTAATTTTAAGTATGATTGTATTAGTTCTAGTCCCAGTACTTGAAGAACTGGGATGGAGAGGCTATGGTGTTGATAGTTTAGCCAGTAAATTTAACCTGTTTAAAACAAGTATGATTTTTGGTGTTTTATGGAGTATTTGGCATTTACCAGCTTTTTTTATTAAAAATTCATACCAAAGTTCTTTGTGGGTGAATCATCCCCTATTCGCAGTTAACTTTTTTGTGGGGATAATTCTCTTGGCTATTATCATGAATTATTTGTATTACAAGAATAGGCAAAGTATTTCTCTAATTATTTTGTTTCACATACTCGCAAACTATTCATCGGAGCTATTTGAAGCCAACCAAATAAGTAAATGTATATTTACTTTTCTTTTAGGCATGGTGACAGTGGTTATAATTACACAGAATAAAAATTTCTTTTTTCACGAAAAAATGATTGATGTATAGTTGTTACATCTGATATTTTTCTGCTGTGTCTGTAAAATGCAGGTAAATTATTTTGCATTTATGACGACAATCTAATATCTATTAATTAATTGGCTTTATCAGATAATTAACCAAAAATCCAACTCCGTTTTTTGGTAATACTAATTTCAAATTTCAGACATTTTTACCAGCGGTTATTTTTTTCCTAGTTTCATTAAATATCAATGGTAAAATTGCACTACCACTAACTAAAATACTATCTGCAATACTAATCGGAGTCAGACTTAATAGCGATCGCAGTTGAGGAACTCCAAGTGAAAGTAGTTGTAATCCAATGGAACCAATAAGAGCAATATTCAAATATTGATTTTGCGGCAGTTTCCCAATATCAAATATGGTGTATGTTTGGGAACGACAACTCAGAGCATGAAGCAGTTGTCCAAGTGTCAAACTCATGAAAGCAATAGTACTTGCTTGCAAACTAATCCCATATTTACTGATACCGTATCCATAAGCTGCCAAAGTACTCAAGGTTATACTTCCAGACTCAAACATAAAGTTACCAAAATCTGATGTTTTGATAATTGATTCTTCGGGGTTGCGGGGTGGTTTACTTAACACATCTGGTTCGCTTGGTTCTAATGCAAGTGCCAAACTGGGAAAGATATCTGTGACTAAATTCAACCATAAAAGTTGTATGGCATTCAAAGGTTGTCCCACACCAACAGTTGTCGCTGCTAGCATCACCATAATTTCGCTGAGGTTGGTAGAAAGCAGAAAATGCAGCGATTTTCTAATGTTGTTGTAAATAGTTCGTCCCCGACTCACAGCAATAATCATGGTTTCCAAGTTGTCGTCAGCAATAATGATATCGGCAACTTCACGGGCTGCATCAGTACCGTTTCCCATTGCTACACCCACATCTGCGGCTTTAAGAGCAGGGGCATCGTTTATACCATCGCCAGTCATAGATACAATTCGTCCGGCTGATTGCAAAGCTTGAACAATTTGCAGTTTGTTGGCAGGACTAATTCTAGCGAAAACATTTACTTTGTCAAAAATTGCTGTTCTTTCCTCAGATTTAATATTTTCAATATCAGTAGAATCGAGGACTTGTAGTTTATTATGGTTAGCTAATTCCAATTCTTTAGCAATAGTAAAAGCGGTAGCAGTTTGGTCGCCTGTAATCATTACGGTATCAATTCCAGCTTGATGAAATTGACTCACTAAATGTTTGACTCCTTTTCTAATTGGGTCTGTCATGGCAATTAAACCCAACCAGATTAAATTTTCTTCAGTATGTTCGCTGCTTTCTAAATAGCCAATATAGGTATAAGCTACTGCTAGTACGCGCAATGCTTTATCCGCCATCCGCTTATTTTCTACTTCGATTGCTAATTTATCATCTTCTGTGAAGGGAATAACTTCTCCTCCTTTCATTTGCCGGTTGCACAGATGTAAAATTTCTGTTGGTGTTCCCTTGATTGCAAGTAGTGTACTGCCATCATAAGTACCATGAAGGGTACTCATAAAATTACGATTTTCTGAGCGCTGATTAATTTCTTTGAGTGGATAATCAACTCTTAGACGAATAACATCAATTCCGGCATCAATTGCCATATAAATTAAAGCATTTTCAGTCGCAGAACCATTAACGATATATTCACCATCTGACTGCACCACGTTACTTTCATTGCAAAGCACCGATACTCGAATCAATTGAAGAAATTCTTCACAAGTATTAGGGTTAATTGTTTTTTCACCATTCACAAATTTATCGTTATTTACCTGAATTACTCGGCTATCAGTATGTATTTCGACAACTGACATACTGTTTTCCGTAATTGTGCCGGTTTTATCCAAGCAAATCTTCTGTACTGAACCCAACGCTTCGACTGCATTCAAACTGCGGATGAGGACATTATGTCGTCGCATATCTCGAATACCTAAAGCCAGCGTCGTAGTAGCAACAGCCGGTAAACCTTCAGGAACTGCTGCCACAGCTAGAGATATAGATGTGGTCAACATTGTCAGCCAAGGGTAGCCCCGCATTAGTCCAATCAGAAAAACAATAACGCAGATACCGCTACTAAGGAAAACCAATTGACTACCAACTTGATCGAGCTGTTTTGCTAGGGGAGTATCTGTAGCGCTAGCTTCTCCTACTAATTGTTGGATTTCTCCGAGCTGGGTAAATTGACCAGTTGCAGTCACCACAGCTATACCTTGTCCAACCGTAACTAATGTACCTTTATACACCATATTAATCCGGTCAGCCAAGGGAATATTTTCACCGCAAAGGGATTGAGTTTTTTTGCTGACTGGTATACTTTCACCAGTTAAAGCCGACTCATCAACGCTGAGATTTTCTGTTTCAATTAACCTGCCATCAGCTGCAATATAGCTACCGGGTTTTAGAACTAAAATATCTCCAAGAACAATATTTTCAGTGTTTAACTGAGTTATATTACCATTTCTAATAACTAAAGTAGATGGGCGGTCATGTTTTTTCAGAGAGTGAATAATTTTTTCCGATTGGCTTTCTGTAAAATAGCCAATAATCGCATTGATAGCTACAACCCCCATAATTACCAAAGCATCAACCCAGCCACCCGTTGCAGTGGAAACTATTGCAGCGCAAGTTAGTAAAGCTACTGGTAGTGACTTAAATTGCTCAATAAAAATACTGAACTCTGAACGCGATGCTGGCTCGGGTGAAAGGTTTTGCCCATATTTCAAAAGTCTTTCCAAAGCTGATTTGCTAGATAATCCCGAAGTTTTTGAAGTATTCAGGAACTCGATAATAGAATCAGCTTCGATAGTATGCCAATCTTTTATTTCTTGATTTAAGATTTTTTTGCCGATCTTTATTTTGCTTTTATACATAGTTCATTACTATGTTCTCAATGAATAACTGGATTTTAAAATGACTGGCATTTGAACTGGAGGTAAAGTCCACCGACTTTGTACCTACCCCTACCTTTAACATTAGTATGTATTGCTTAAACCATCAATTATTTCCTTTTAATATAGTAAAACAAGTTGAGTATTTTGTGAGCTTTTTTTGATTTTTTACATGACGATTGGATTATTTTGATGTACTAATAATTTTAATTATGAATAAACTAGAGTGCTAATATTATATTTTCACTCTATATATTTCAATTCATCTGATTCAATTTAGTGACAAAAAGTAGAGCGAATTTCGCATTTTATTACTAATAAAAAGTATTTGTATTTGCTTTATTTTTACTAAAATTTATACGTGTAATATTCCTTAGCCAAAAAAATTAAGTGAATATAAAATTATTAGACAAAATATTAAAAGTATTGTATGCAAGCAATAACAGCGAATTCAGCAGAGATTTACTGAACCCAATAATTTAGCCAAAAACAGCAGACTACAAGTATTCCCAAGCTTATAAGATTCAATAAATTAAGGATGATTGTAGGTTGAGTATGTGCGAAAACACATAATTGCAAACAAAATCATCTACTTCTAAAAATATTAGCTTGCTCACAACTTCCTCACAATCTTCGTTTAAATTAAAAGTATAGAGAACATTAGTTCGAGGGTTTCAATGTTTTATCTAGAATGAGTTAATTAAAATATTTAAGATATTAGATTAGCTCATATATTACTCAACTGCATTGCAGTAGAAACCCTAGTAAATATATTAAGAGGAAACAAATTATGCAACTTCAAGACAGAAACGAACTGGAAAACAACCATCTTATTGATGTAAACAACCTTCCCACCTTTTCGATGACGGAAACAACATCAACAAAGTTGAATAAACCGATTTTAAGAAAAGGGGATACGGGAGATGCAGTTGAAGAACTGCAAAAACTCTTGAGATACTGGGATTACTATTATGATCCTATCGATGGTATCTTCAGCGAATATGTTGAATGGGCTGTCAAAGCATATCAACATCGTGTTTTCCTTGAAGAAGATGGTATTGTGGGTTCGCTAACTTGGAAAGCACTTTATAGCGGCGCTCCTCCGGTTCCACCTATCCCAGTTCTCAGTCGTGGTAGTACTGGCAAGTATGTAAGAATGGTTCAAAGAACCTTATCATTGCACGGTTACTATAGCTTTGATATAGATGGTGTTTTTGGTCCAGTCACAGAAGTAGCAGTGAGAAAATTCCAATTAGATATGGCTTTAGTTCAAGATGGAGTTGTAGGTCCTAAGACTTGGCACGCTCTGAGTAAGCTATATCATTAGAAATATCCTGTCTAACTGTGAACGTTAGCAAATGCTTGGATAATATAGACTGATACATCAAATTTAAACAATTATCCAGGCATATGAATCCTTTAATTACCGAAAGCAATCGTTATTCTTCTAGAGAGTAACGGTTGCTTTTTAGCTATAAATTAATACGAGCAAAAATTGCGGATAATTGAGATTAATTGTCCGCAATTTTTAGTTTGATAAAATTATTGAATTCGATCTATTTCCCCTTTAGCTTGTCGCCAAATTTCTGTTAAAGCGTCATTCACTTGGACGTATTTCTTTTTGAAAATATTAGGGGTTATTTCCAAAACGTACTTTTCTGTAATTGGCACACCATTTAATTTAAAAGAAATTGGTAGCCATAATATCTTCCATCTATACCTGACTAATAAAGCCTCTGTCGAGTGTATACAGTTGCCTTCGTAGCAATAGCGTTTAATTACTAAAGCATCATCGTAGTATGATAGTGCCTTCTCCAATGATTTCGTGGTTTCATTCTCGATCGCAAAAGATTCATTGGAAATATTATCGAAATTAAACTTTAAGTTTTCAAGCTGTTGGGAATATTCGATATACCCCATGTTAAGATTAACTTGTCTAGCAAACTTTCGGAAACTATCTACTAAAAGATTTAACCGAATAGCAGCCATTTTGTATTGAATATCATTCAGTACAATTTGATAACTTTCCAAATATTTTTCTTTGTTTTCAGCTATGCTTGTTTGATCTGGAAGCTCGTCGAGCAACTGAATCGCATTTCTTACTTTCAATTCCGCTTGTGATAAAGACTTTAAATTAAAGTTATAGCGAATAATATTTTCTGCCTGTAACTTTAAATTTATCGAGCGATTCAAAGCGTTAAGAGCAATTTGTTCGTTTTGAATTTTCTGATTGATCAGTTGCAACTGCTCCTGATATTTGCTTAACTCTGTTTGAGCTTCTTTTGATATGTCAACATCAGGTGGAATACTTTGAGTCTCAACAATTGCGGATTCTAAATCAACACGAATATTTTGCCATTCTCCTATAGGAAGAACGGTTTGGTTATCAACAGAAAAAGCCTTGCTGCTTAAACTTTTAGCAGTTATGAAACTACTTTTAGCGTTAACAGCTTTGATGCATTCGGAAAACTTCGTCAGTTCTTTTTGAGCTTCTGGATAAGCAGAACCAGATAATTTAGGAATACCGTACAATAACTTAACTGCCCGATCTACATTTTGAGCAGTCGCTGAAAAATTATCTGCTTGAGTTGGTTCAACACATTCTTTTGCCAACAAGTTTTGAGCTAATCCAATTTTTCTTTCTTGTTCCTGCTGAAATTTTATCCAACCGAAGGAACTACCTGCGACTAATAATGTCGCAAACAATACAACAAAGCTGGTTTTTCTATATTTGACTTGTGGATTTTTATCTTTTGCGAGTACCATAAAATACCTTCCTTCTTATATGCTTCCCCCCAGGTTTCGATAAATGGATGTATCCAGAAGTATCTAAAGACTGCGGCTTTTGCGGATTATTTTGTGAATTTATAACTTTGCTGTTGAATATGATTTTCCTTTCAATCAAAGATTCTTAGCAGAATATTGAGTTGCATCTATTTCAATATCTCTATATTTTTAGTTATAAATTACAAAGTTGGGGAAGTTGTGAAGAAGTAAATATTAATACATTAAGAATAATAAATTTAATACTTCGGTCAAGATAATACTTACAAATGCTTAAATATAATTGAATTTTCAATGACACAATTTCTTCACATTTAGTTTATAAGATGAAATTAGAGAAATGACTTTAATAACCCACTCATCATCAGTTTATGAAATGGATGATATCTCGATTGGGTATTTTGGTTTGTGCCGCGACAGTACCCGATAGCAGCAGCATTAACAGTGCTATAACTATCGCTGCAATTATTCTGATTCTCCGATTATGTAGCATCTGAATATCTCCACTGTGGAAACTTAAAACACACTTTTTTAATTTTGATTTTTAATTCTGAGTTATAGATAAAAAATTTGAGGAAGTTGTGAGGAATTAAAAAGCTGTTTTTGATTTTTTCACTATCATAATAAGTTCTCTTTTAAAGTTAAATTTTATATACTCACAAGTTCCTCAAGTTTTTTCGTTATCTTAAAAGTAGATAGAAAATAGATCAATAGCAAAGAAACATTTCTATCGAATCAAGAAAATGTAGAACAAATCCTACATCAAGATAAATCGTTTAATTTGATATAGCTAAGAATTAACTTAGTTTATATCGGGAGGGTTGTATGAGGTTTTTAAATTTAGCAATCAGTGTATTTGCTGCAACCTCCGTTATTCTTTCAGGTGGAATTGCTGCTGCTCAACCGACGGGTATGGACGGTAGTTATATCGGTGTTGGTATTGCAGGAGGTGTTACTAGCGGCGGACAAGGAAACGATGGTGAAGTATTCGGTGGCAACGTTCAAGGACGTTATGCAATTCCTGAAACACCAATTTCTGCCAGAGGTGCAGTTCTATTTGGTGGAGATGCCACGGCAATTATGCCAATGCTAACTATTGATACAGCTATTGCCGACAATACTAACCTTTACTTAGGTGCTGGTTATTCTTGGATTACAGACGAAGGTAATAAAACCCCTCTGGGTAACAGAAATGCGGCTGTAATTACTCTTGGTGCAGAATCCGAAGTTAGCGATCGCCTTATCGTTTATGGTGATGCAAAATGGGGTATTGATGCCTATGAAAATAGCTCTGCTGATGCTGTTAGCCTTCAAGGAGGAGTTGGTTATAGATTTTAGTCACGATTAGTTGTTTAGTTTGGTATTTGCTTATGAATAAATTATGAGTGCGATTGGCTTTTAGTCAGTCGCACTTTGAATCGTAATATTTTTAACTTATCTAAATTGACCCGTAATTAAAAGAATTGTTCTAGTTCTCAGACTCAGCCTGGGAAGCAGAACAAAGGCTATTCTTGATTATCCCAATATTTCCCCCGACATCTCAACTTCTTCCTTCATCACCCGCCAACCCGTATGAGAACCCGTCTTACCTGCTTTCACAAACAGCCAACAGCCGCGTTGATAAGAATTTTTACCAGCTTCACATCTAGGTTTTACCCCAATTAAATCTTCTACTTCTTCAGTAGTTAGTATCCAACCATTAGCTTGAGCGCGTTCCAATATATCCATATACCAAATTGGATTTGAGGGTTGCAGTCGCGAATAAACAATGTCTTCAAGGTTTCTCAATGACTGCGATATTTCTGTAAGGCTTTCATCAATCCATTGCTTTGTCGAATCATTTACTTGTGGTTGTGATGGTGTAGTAGTTTCTTTCGGTATACCATTATCTGGCTGTTGTTGAGCAATTTCCACAGGCTCGGTAAATCTTTCAAAGTTCACAAAGCGATTGTTTTTATCAAAACCAGCCGACGAAACATCTTTTTGTAAATTGGCTTTATAGTTATCAACTGGAACTAAGTTGCGACCAATTTCCGCAGCTAAATTACTTAAAAAAGTAGCCGCTTCTGCTTCATCGCGGGTAGCCATTTGAGCAGCGACTTGTTTCATCATTTTGACTAAACTAGCGTCAATTAACTGTTCGTTTGCGGCTAAAATATCTACTTCCGAACCACTAGGACAATCTAATAACGCTTGAATCAGCTTTAGATAAGCTTGAGATTTTTCGTCACTACTTTGATGATGAACCGCAACTTCAAATATGTGATTTATTTGCTTTGACCAATGGTGCAAATACTTAGCGGCATCTGCTTTTCCCTCTCCTGCCATTTGTACTGCAAGATGTTCGAGTACTTGTACTAACTCAGGAGTAACCAATTGTTCGTTGCGTTCTAATAATGTCCATTCTTCACCGTGAGGACAACTTAGCAGTTGTTCAACTAATTGGAGATAAGCTTGGAGATTTTGTTGTTTAATTTTCATGATGGATTTTAATTATATTTGGGTAAATAACTAATTTTTGAAGACGTAACGCCCGGCTACGTCTTTACATGATTTGTGCGTTCACATCCGTTCGTGGAATGTCCGTTTCACAACGTCAAGCTGCTGTTCTCGGGTTAATTTGATGAAATTCACCGCATAACCGGAAACTCTAATAGTCAATTGCGGATATTCTTCGGGATGTTCCATTGCATCCAATAGCATTTCCCGATTCAGGACGTTTACGTTAATATGATGTCCCCCGTCGTGGAAATATCCGTCGAGCATTCCTACTAAGTTGTTAATCCTATCCTCTGGGATTTTACCTAATGCAGTAGGCACAATTGAGAAGGTGTTGGAAATACCGTCTTGGGAGTATTCGTAAGGAAGTTTTGCGACTGATGCCAGAGAGGCGATCGCCCCTTTTGTATCTCTTCCATGCATGGGGTTTGCTCCCGGTGCGAAGGGTTCTCCAGCTTTTCTTCCGTCTGGGGTATTACCTGTTTTCTTACCGTAAACGACGTTTGAGGTAATGGTTAATATTGACTGAGTTGGTAAAGCATTGCGATAGGTTTTATGCTGCCGCAGTTTGTTCATAAAATCGGTAATCAAACCCGCAGCAATATCATCAGCGCGGTCATCGTTGTTACCATATTTAGGAAAATCGCCTTCTATTTGATAATCAACCGCAAGTCCTGTTTCGTCGCGCAATACTTTGACTTTGGCGTATTTTATAGCCGCTAACGCATCCGCAACTACAGATAAACCAGCCATACCGCAAGCCATTGTCCGGAACACATCGCGATCGTGTAACGCCATCTCGATGCGTTCGTAGCAGTATTTATCGTGCATATAGTGGATGACGTTAAGCATATTGATGTAGGTTTTTGCTAACCAATCCACCATCAAGTCAAATCTTTGGATTACCTCGTTGTAATCTAGATATTCTGAAGTAATTGGTGCAAAAGCTGGTGCGATTTGCTCGCCGGATTTTTCATCTTTACCGCCGTTGATAGCGTATAACAAACACTTGGCAAGGTTAACCCGTGCGCCGAAGAATTGCATTTGCTTACCAATACGCATTGCAGAGACACAGCAAGCGATACCGTAATCATCTCCCCAGTACGGACGCATCAAGTCATCGTTTTCGTACTGAATTGAACTGGTATGGATAGAAACATTTGTACAAAATTCCTTGAAAGCTTTTGGCAAGCGTTCCGACCACAATACAGTTAAATTCGGCTCTGGTGCTGCTCCCAAATTATACAGAGTATTAAGGATACGGAAGCTATTTTTGGTCACAAGAGTTCTACCATCTTCACCCATACCACCGATACATTCTGTTACCCAAGTCGGGTCCCCGGAGAATAATTGGTTGTATTCAGGGGTTCGCAGGAAACGTACCATCCGCAATTTCATCACAAAATGGTCGATAAGTTCTTGCAACTGTGTTTCTATTACCTTACCTTGGTGCAAATCTCGTTCAAAATAGATATCTAAGAAAGTTGAAACTCTTCCTAAAGACATAGCAGCACCGTTTTGTTCTTTGACTGCTGCTAAATAACCAAAGTAAAGCCACTGTACAGCTTCTTTGGCATTGCTAGCAGGAAGACTAATATCAAAACCGTAGCTTGCTGCCATCTCCTTGAGTTCAAACAAAGCTTTAGTTTGCTCGTTTATTTCTTCCCGGAGTTGAATTACAGTGGATTCGATGGCATCTACTTCTAAAGATTCGAGCTGCTCTTTTTTATCGTCAATTAGTCTATCAACACCGTACAAAGCGACTCGACGATAATCGCCAATGATTCTACCTCTACCGTAAGCATCGGGCAAACCCGTGATAATACCGGAGTGTCGTGCTAACCGCATTTCGCTGGTATAAGCATCAAAAACCCCGTCGTTATGGCTTTTGCGGTATTTAGTAAAAATCTCTTCTGTTTTAGGATTAAGTTTATATCCGTAAGCTTGTAGCGACGACTTCACAACTCGAATACCACCAAAAGGCATAATAGCGCGTTTGAGGGGTTTATCGGTTTGTAAACCGACAATTTGCTCTAATTCACGGTCAATATAGCCCGGTTGATGGGAAGTAATTGTAGAAACAACTTCTGTATCAACATCTAAAATTTCTTTTTCTCGCTCCGTTTCCATCAGAGTTTTTACTTGATTCCACAGAGTTTGAGTTCGTTCGGTGGCACCTGTTAAAAAAGAATCGTCTCCCGTATAAGGCTTATAGTTCTTTTGGATAAAGTCACGTACATTGATTTCCTTCATCCACTTACCAGTTTGAAAGCCATTCCATTGTTCCATCATCTTGATTCTCTAATAGTATCTAGCTGTTTAATTGCTGAGTAAAAAGTAAAATCTATTCAGATGCACATTTTATAATCTTTAAATCCTAAAGCTTTCCGACAATAGATAAAAATGTGCAGTTTCGTACATGAGAAAAAAGGACGATTAATCAACAAAAAGATTTTTAGAAATTGTCCTTAATTGGACACTTATAAATTAAACACTCCTGCATTCTTCTACAATTCCGTTGTAGATGAAAAAGATGAGGAACTTGTGAGCTTATCGAGATAGTTGTAGCGACCTCACAAGTTTCTCAAGTTTATTCTGTATAAATAAAAAAACAAAAGTATTGGGAGATAGTAGAAATGTTGAGCGTCCAAAATCATGGTATTGAAACTCAATCTAGAGATTTAGATGACCCTCAAGTATTGCTTGCTACTCTTCAAAACATTCGCCAATCGGTATATCAAGAAGGGCAAGAAATTTTTTCTCAATGGAAACCTTATATTCAACGAGATTCTTTTATCAAAAGTGCTGAAAATTTAGCGTATTATTTGGCTTTACGCCATCACGATTTACAGACATCTCAATTACGCGCTTTGCATTCGTGGAAATTTGACGGAATAATGAATAATTCGTAATTTTGGATCATAGCGAATCAGACGCTCACAAGTTCCTCAAATTATTCATAGTAGCTTTTATCGGTGCGGGAATTAATAAATCATCCGCATTTCAAATTCACCCAACCTTAGTTACAGTCGCCACAGGTGCAGTAATGGGAATTGTCATTAGCTCGATTACAGGTCTTGTTTTGGTTTGGCTGTTACAACCGCGTCTTCGGAAGAGTGCGCTATTGCTTGGGATATTGTTGATGAACTACAAGCTGAGTTAGCACATCAAGAAGCTAAAAGAGTTTCTAAAACTGCCTTTGAAGAATACTGCGAAGAATTTCCAGAAGCTATGGAATCTCGAATGTTCGATACTTGGTATAGTTAGGAGTTAGGAGTTAGGAGTTAGGAGTGAGGAGTTAGGAGTAGTGAGTCAAGAATTAGTTTATGTTTCCCCATCTCCCCATCCTTTTATTAAGCATTTCTAGCAATAAATAATGTGATGAAATTGAGTTTATCGCGATCGGTTGGAGCTAGCCTAAGTAAAAGCTTGTTTTTGCTGCTGATACTTTTGTTGAGTGTGGTTATTGCGTTATGGCAGTTGATTCCACCTGCTGTTATCCCAGCTAGTGCGCCACTTACTGAGTTTTCGGCAGAAAGAGCGATGCAACATTTAGCAGTAATTGCTCAAAAACCCCGCCCTATGGGTTCTACGGGTAATATTGCAGGGCGGGAATACTTAGTTGAAGAATTAACTGCAATGGGATTGCAACCAACTGTACAAAAAACTACTGCGGTGCAGCGCTTTCCGGGTTCTCCGGTGTTTGAGTCTGGTACTGTGTATAACGTTGTTGCACGACTTCAAGGTAGCGATAGTACGGGCGCAATCGCACTCGATGCACACTATGATTCTGGTACAACTGGTCCAGGTGCTAGTGATTGCGGCTCCTGTGTTGTAACTTTACTCGAAACAGCGCGGATACTTAAAAATGAACCGTCATTAAAGAATGATGTAATCTTTGTATTTACTGATGGTGAAGAAAACGGTATGTTGGGGGCAGGAGCATTTGTTAAGGAGCATCCTTGGGCAAAGGATATCCGTTTAGCAATTAACTTTGAGGCAATGGGTAGTGGTGGTCCGAGTTTGTTATACAGCACCAGCCAAAATAACAATACGCTAATCAAAGAGTTTGTTAAAGCTGTACCGCATCCGTTTGTTTCATCCTTCTTTTCGTCGTTCCTCAATTTATTTTCCGCACAACGTCTTGGTTGCGACTTAGAAGAGTATATGGATTCGGGTAGCGCTGGACTAGGTTTTTTCTATGGTGCCGATACGCCAGCTTATCATACCGATCGCGACAGCATAAAGGTGATAGATCCGCGCAGCATTCAGCATCAAGGCTCTTATGCTTTAGGTTTAGCACGTCATTTTGGCAACTTAGATTTAAGTGAAATTACTGCCGATACTAATGCAGTGTATTTTAATATTTTGCCGGCAGTAGTTGTTTACTATTCTCAAGCTTGGGTAATTCCTCACATGGTAATTACAGCTTTGCTTCTAATTGCAGTTGTGATTATTGGTATTCAACGGAAGCAATTAACGCTCAAAGGAATCAGTTTATCAGCAGTTGCTTTTGTTTTAAGTATTATAGGCGCTGTTATTGTAGTCAATCTGGTGTGGTGGCTTGTCAAAATTTTAAATCCTAACTTACAAATATTCATCATCGGCAACTATCAAAGCGATATTTACCAAGCTGCTTTGATTGCCCTAACTATTGCGGTTATGAGTGCATTTTATACCTGGTTGTTAGCTAGATTTCATTTGCATGACCTTTTTATAGGTGCGATGTTTATATGGGCTGCTTTGATGGTACTAACTAGCTTATTAATGCCCGGTGCTAGCTATTTATTTACGCTACCATTATTTTTCACTCTTCTAGGATTGGGCTGGATATTTCTAACTAGCAAGCAAATTGATAATTCTTGGCAACAGGTGATTATCTTTGCTATTACTGCCATACCGGGAATTATTTTATTTATCCCCGACCAAGTTTACAACTTTGCCTCTTTAATGAGTCGGTTTGAATCATTAACAAATATACCATTACTACTTTACCGATGGTATTTACTGCTTTGCTATTCGGTTTAATGCTGCCATATTTCGTTTTAATTAGAAACGGATTTTCTCAAAATAAAATTTGGCGACGCTGGCTGATACCGGGAATTACAGCATTTTTGACTGTTTTGCTGATTGGGGTAGCAACTGTTAACTCCGGCTTTGATGCAAAATATCCTAAAACCAATAGCATTGCTTATGTGTTAGATGCTGATACCGATAAATCTTTTTGGGTAAGTAGCGATCGCAATCTTGATAAGTGGACATCGCAATTTTTTACAGATAGTACAGCTAAAAGTCAAGTTGAAATATCTCCCTTCTCGTCAACTTCAGGTTGGAAAGCACCAGCACCAAAAGTATCTCTTGAACCACCAAATATCACCATCGATCGGGATATAGCAAAAGGTAGCAGCAGAAAATTGCAGCTACAGCTAAATTCTCCCAGACAAGCGGATATTATTCAAGCTCAAGTAAAGGTATCGGGAAAAATTCTCACCGCAAGCATTAACGGTAAATTACTTAACTTAAGTGAATTTGCTCAAAATCAACGCTCTTCTTTGAACTTTGTTTACCACAGTTTGCCATCAGATGGAATATCTTTAACTTTGTCTGTGAATTCAACAAAACCGATTGAGATAATCCTCAGAGATTATTCTAATGATTTACCTTCGCAGCTAGAAGCCAATATTAAAAAGCGAACAGATGCAATGATGAGCGCTCCAATGGCAATGAAAGATCCAACTATTGTTAGCAAAACATTTGTGTTACCACTCCCTAAATCCAAAATTTACAGTGGTTTTCCACAAAGACGCAACGAACCAATGTTTCAATTTGTAGCGTCAGTATTTATTGCTCATACAAAAGTGCTTGGCTAAATCTTGCTTTTCGTCAAACGGTAAGAGACGGAATTTTTTAACAACAGTAAACTAGAGGTAAAAAAATATGTTTATCACATTACTACTCGTGACATTTCTCATCTCATTTGTAGTTTCTGCAATTGTTGTGCGTATGTTCGGCAAACCCATTGACAAAATATTACGTCGAATTATTGCAGATGAAATCAGTCAAGCGTGGGTGAAATATCTTAAATTCGCGATTTATGTTGTTGGTATTTCCAGTGGTGTCAAGATATGGACTTTAGAAAGATACATTACTCCCCCGCAAATTGAACGAGGACAAATTATTCAATTAACAACAGAACGTTGGGTGCTTGAAGTTTATGGAACTATTATTGGTTGTCTTCAAGGTATTGCTTGGTTACTATTAGTATTTTTCGTTTTTGCGTTAATTGCATTTGTGATTGTGAGAATTTTTGAATTAAGAAGACCAATGAGTGAAGAGAAAAGAGAACCTACTCACAGATAATTAAACTTACCTATGGTAGAAGAAAATCTTGTTTGTAAAACATACTCAATTTGAATAGATTTCTCATGAAATCTACAATTAATCCTGCCGATCGATCCTTTGTAAGTTATTTACCAGAACTAATTGAATATCCCGATAGTGGCATCATTACTAAAGTCATTGTCAAAGATAAAAATTGCCAACATAATCTATTATGTTTAGCAAAATCAGCGAAACTAGAAGAGCATATTTCTCCTTGCAATGCTACTATTAATGTGATTCAAGGAAAGGGAATATTGACCCTTGAAGGTGAAGAAATTAAACTCGAACCTGGGGTCTTTGTATTTATGAAAGCCAATTCGCCTCATGCTTTACAAGCGTTAGAAAAACTGGCTTTTGTTCTCACCCATTCGGAAAAGCTATAGTGTTTAGAATAGCTTTTAAATCCCCAATTACCGCAAAATGGTTGGGGATTTTTAGTAGACTCGGCTTTGGATTACTAGTATTATTAAAGCTGCTTCAATACTAATTTTCATAAAATCCTCACAAGTTTCTCAAATTATCTGCCTAATCTGAAAATTAAGCATTCGCGAGGGGTGAAAATTATCTCTAGTGCCAAGTTTATAAAATTGCTCGGCTTTTTACAGGAAGATTTAGCTATTTCTAAAGATGGGATAGAGTTGGCATTACGAAATCTGCAACAAAATTCGCGAGATTTATTACCGATGCTTCTCTGGCAATATGGGCTGGTGAATTTGAGCCAGTTAGACCAGATTTTCAATTATTTAAACGCAAACATTTAAAGCAAGCTGCAATGAAAACTCAAAAACGTCTCGGTATTCTTACAAGTGGTGGTGACTGTCCCGGACTAAATGCTGCAATTCGAGCAGTTGTTAGCCATGCGATTGTAACTTATGATTGGCAAGTTTTTGGTATTCCCTATGCGACAACAGGGTTGTTGGAAAAAAAGACAATTCCTTTGACGTTACACGGTATGGATTTACGAGGTATGAATCCTTTATTAAATATGGGTGGTACTATTCTTGGTAGCATTAATAAAGGCGATACTCTAGCTCATATTGATGAAATAATCGCTGGTTATCAGGCATTAGAATTAGATGCTTTAATTGGTATTGGGGGAGATGGTAGTTTAACAATTCTTGAAGAATTACACTCAGAAGGTAATTGGCAATTTATTGCTATTCCTAAAACAATTGACAATGATGTTGCATTTACAGAGAAGGTCGTAGGTTTTGATACTGCTGTCAATACAGTCGTTGAGGCTTTAAACCGCTTAACTTTTACTGCTGCAAGTCACGATCGCGTTATGATTGTGGAAGTAATGGGACGGAGTGCAGGACATTTAGCGCTTCAGGCTGGAATAGCTGGTGGGGCTGACTGTATTTTAATTCCGGAAATACCTTATTCAATTAAAGGTGTTTGTTCTCACTTACAAGAATTACGCGATAATTGGGGACGTAGATTTGGGATTGTAGTTGTTGCAGAAGGCGCTCAAGTAGCAGAAGATAGTTGTTGTCATACTGAATGCAAAATAGAAAAACCATCCTGCGGCATGGGACAATATATTGCTAATGAAATTCGCAACTGTTCCCACAATCAGTTAGATATTAGAGTTTCGGTATTGGGACACATTCAACGGGGTGGTATTCCTTCAGCTGGCGATCGATTACTTGCAAGTGCTTTTGGGAAAGCTGCGGTAGATTTGATTGCTCGTGGAGAAACTGCAAAGATGGTAGCTTGGCAAAATGGACAAGTTGTAGGAGTACCTTTAAAAAAGGTGATAAATAAAAGTCCATCGCTTGTAAAACTCGATAATTTTTTAATAGAAACGGCGCAATCTTTAGGTATTTATGTGGGAAAACAAGGGCGTATTTCTAGATTAAAAGATTCTCTGGGTTCTTTACCTTTAGGTTATAGCTAAGAATAAGCAATCATCCTAAACGATGATAATTTGATTTACTTAAATTGAGTTCTGGAAGAGCAAATGATTATCCAAATTTTACGAGTTATTGCTGTACTAATTGCCGTCTCATTCATCGCTCTTTATCTCAAATTCTTAACAGAGGTTAACGAAACAAATAAAATTTGGCGTTTGTTAGAAACAAGTCCAAATAATACTACTTTCACCACAAAAATGGTTGCGGAATTACCACAGCCCGTACAGCGTTACTTTCTCCACGCAATTCAACCGGGAACTCCCTTAGCGAATTCCGTCAAATTAAAAATGAATGGTAGTTTTAGGTTATCACCAGATAAACCTTGGCTACCCATGCAAGCCGAACAAATTATCAGTGCATTAAAAGGTTTTGTTTGGAATGCCAAAATTGGTAGCGGTTTAATGAAGTTTATCGGTAGTGATTATTGCTTTAATAATTTTGGTCGAATGCGGTTTTCAATATGGGGAATTATCCCAGTTGTAAATGCCCATAATCAAGATATCACTCGTTCTGCTATTGGTAGATTTGTCGGAGAATCTTTCTGGCTACCTTCAGCTTTGTTACCGCAAAATGGTGTAACTTGGCAAGCAATTGGTGATAATACTATAGAAGCAAATATGAAAGTTGATGGGGAATCTGTAACTTTAACATTTGTTATAGACTCAAACGGTAAACTATTAAAAATGTCTTTACCACGTTGGGGAGACAAAACAGAAGATGGTAGCCATACTTATATTCCTTTCGGTGGAGAAGTCTTAGAAGAAAGAACATTTGAAGGTTTTACAATTCCTTCTCAAATAAATGCAGGTTGGTGGTTTGGTACTGACAAATACTTTGATTTTTTTCGTGCAAATATTGAACAAGCTGAATTCTGTTAAATCCTTAGTAAAGACTTTCCCCCTGCCTTATACCGATATCAGGTGTACCTCACAAGACATGAAAAAGGCTGTATCTTCGTGACAAATTTGCTGAATAAAATGTTAAATTAATTTTGCAGGAATACTTAACTAGCAAGATGAATGATTTAGGTCAAAAAAGATTAGAATCCCTATTGGCGATCGCTCGTTATGCTGTAGGTGGTGGAACTTTAGCTGCTGCCCCTATTTTAGGTGGAGAAGTTCCTAAGCAAATTGTGCTAACTAGCTCTGATATGTTTATGTATGTTTCTATTTGGAAAATTTATTTTGAACAGGATTTATCCCACAAGGAACTACTTAATATGCTTGCCGAATTGGGTTTGATTACGGTGGCTGCTGCGGGAACAGCGTATGTTGTAGCTAAAAGTAGTACTGCAATATTATCAGAAGTTGCTAACCGTTTTGGACTAGTTGGCTGGGGTATTGCAGCAACAGTAACTGCTTCTTTAACAAGTGTATGTGGCTTGTTATGGATTTTATATTGTGATTTCTTGTATGAAAGAAAGGCTGTAAATAGCTAGGTACGAAAAATTATCGTTGGGGCAGGGCAAGGGGCAAAGGGCAAGGGGCAAAGGGGGAAAGAGTTTGAGCTTGATTTATATTCCTTTATATAGTGTGATTTTTTTACGCCAACTTACTTAAGTCAAAGCTTATAATTGTAAAACTTAATTAAAAAAATTAAAAAATTAAAAAATTAAAAAATAGATATTTTATCGGTTTTTTCCCAAGGCAATTCTAAATCCATTCTGCCCATGTGTCCGTAACTCGCTAGCTGTTGATAAAATTTTCCTTGATTGAGAGAGGGTAATAATCTCAGATTAAACTGACGAATAATTCCTGCCAAACGGAAATCAAAATGTTGTTGAAGTTGCGCGATTATTTTTTCTTCAGCAATTTTTCCCGTACCAAAAGTTTCTACTTCAATACTTACTGGTCTAGCTTGCCCAATGGTATAACTAAGCTGTATTTCACATTCATCTGCTAAATTGGCTGCTACTATATTTTTGGCTGCGTAACGGGCAGCATATGCAGCTACTCGATCGATCCGAATTGGATCTTTACCGCTAAGTGCTGCACCGCTGTGTTTAGCATATTCCCCATAAGTATCGATCGCATTTTTTCTCCCAGTTAAACCAGAATGGCTTGCTGGGCCACCAGGAGAATCTATACCATCGGGGTTAATAAAAATATGAGTGTCGTTATCGGGTTGAATGCTCTCCTCAGCAAAAGCAGGCTTGATGACAGTTTCGGAAATATCCTTTTCAAGTTGTTTGAGGTCGGGTATTGATGGCTCGTCTTGGCTGGCAACAATCGTAATACTGTGGATTCGATAGGGACGGCGATATGCCGAAGGCATCACGCTTTGCGTATCGCGATATTCTACTCCTACCTGAGTTTTACCATCTGGAGCAAGGTAGGGTAATATTTTTTCCTGTCTCACTTTATCTAATTGTCTTGCTAGTTTGTGTGCCAGCCAAATTGGTAAAGGTATTAAAGTCTCGGTTTGATTGCAAGCAGCTCCATACTTGAATAAACCATAACTATAAGCACTCAGCGCACTTACGGAAATTACTCCCGATTCTACGGCAATACGTTCAAAGTCAGACCGTTTAATAATCGGTTGATCGGGGTTGCGGGGAGGACGGTTTAAAACTTCTGGTTCTGGAGCTTCCATTGCTAAAGCCAGTCCGGGAAAAATATCCGAAACTAAATTCAGCCACAGCAATTGCATGGTATTGAGGGGTTCTCCCAGTCCTAAAGCAGTTGCTGCTGTTGTGACTATAATTTCGCTGAGATTAGTAGAAAGCAGGAAATGAACGGACTTTCTGATGTTACTATAAATGGTTCTTCCCCGACTAACGGCATTAATCATCGTTTCGAGTCGGTCATCTTCAATTACTACATCGGCAACTTCTCTAACTACATCGGCTTTACCCGAACCCATTGCTATTCCCACGTTAGCTGCTTTTAAAGCGGGAGTATCGTTAATACCATCCCCAGTCATCGCAACGATTTTACCTTTTGCCTGTAATGCTTGGACGATTTGCAGTTTATCCGCAGGACTAACACGAGCAAAGACATCTACCTGTTCGCAAAGCGCCTGTAACTTTTCTGACCCAAGTTGAGCGAGATCGGAAGAATCGAGAATTTCTAATTTACTATTGCGATTAAGATGTAATTCTTTGGCGATCGCATAAGCTGTAGGACTTTGATCTCCGGTAATCATGACTGTATCGATTCGGGCTTGATGGAATTGTTCCATTAAATCGGCTACTCCTTCGCGGATGGGGTCTGCCATCCCCGTTAAACCAAGCCAAATCAAGTCGCGTTCGGGGTTTTCATCAAGATTCTCGACGTAAGCATAAGCAACTCCCAATACCCGCAGTGCTTTGCCCGCCATACGTTCGTTTTCTAAACCTAAAGCTTGTTTATCTTCTTTTGTTAAAGCTACTACCTCACTATCTTTCATCTGTGAAGTACATATTTGTAAGACTTCTTCGGGACTACCCTTAACCGCAACTAATATTTTCTCGCCGTCGCTTTTATGAACCGTGGTCATAATATTGCGGTTTTCGGTGCGGGGATAAGTTTTAATTAGAGGATGTTTGGCTTTGAAATCTGGAATATCCATTTCCGCAGCTATTGCCATGTAAATTAAGGCATTTTCGGTAGCAGAACCTTTTACCTCGTATTTTCCATCTTCCCCCGTAATTACCTCGGATTCGCTACAAAGAACTACTACCTGTAGTAGTTTGGATAAAGCTTTAGATTCCGATGGTAAAAATTCTGTATCATCTTTAATAAAACAATTGCCAGATAATTTAATAATGCCAATACCGATATGCACCTCGGCAACCACCATTTGATTTCGGGTAATCGTTCCCGTTTTATCCAGACAAATAGTTTGAACCGAACCCAGTGCTTCTACCGCATTCAACCCACGAATGATAATATGACGCTTTCTCATGTCGCGCATTCCCAAGGCTAGAGTAGTAGTAGCAATGGTAGGTAAACCTTCGGGTACTGAAGCCACAGCTAGGGAAATAGCAGTTTTCAGCATCGGTAAAAAATTATAACCCCGCAGCAAACCCAGACCAAAAGTAAATCCGCAGACTCCGCTACAAAGCAAAACCAGTTGGGAACCAACTTCGTCTAATTGTTTTTGCAGGGGAGTAAGGCTTGCTTCTGCTTGACTAACCATTCCCTGTATTTTTCCCATTTCGGTAAATTTACCTGTCGCGACTACTACACCTCTTCCCTTACCTCCCGTTACAAAGGTTCCTTTATAAACCATATTAGTACGTTCTCCCAAAGGAATTTTCTCCCCTTTAAGAGTTTCCGTATTCAATTACAAGGGAGTGCAGATTTATACGAGCTAGATTTCTTCCCGACTTCAACTGGCTCGATAAATGCCGCGCTAATATATGACCCAGAAGTTTTAGCTAGAGGTGAAGTTATTGGAATTTTGGAAAATGTTTCCACCGATTTAACTATTTCCGAACCAGCTTTCACTTTTGTTTAGAAATTAGTAGCGAATGATATGTAGAGACGTTGCAGTGCAACGTCTCCCAAGATTTAGGTAAAGACCGATAACTGAAACAATTTGTAATTAAAATAAATATAAATGCTTTTTTGCTGCATATGTTGCTTTCGCGTTTGGTTAGCACTCAACGCGAACAAATCGCTGTATTAAAAGCTTTTGGTTACAACAATCTCAGTATTGGTTTTCACTATCTCAAATTTGTATTGGTTATTGTATTTTGCGGTGGATTTATAGGTACAGCTTTGGGGTTGTGGTTTGGTATGGCTGTAACATCCTATTACACCAAGTTTTTCAACTTTCCTTTGTTGCGTTACGAAGCAAGTTTGAGTTTGGTATTGGGAGCAATTTTAATTAGCGGTGGTTCGGGTGTATTTGGTGCTTTTATGGCAGTAAAACAAGCCGTTTCATTACCACCAGCCGAAGCGATGCGTCCAGAACCACCAGCCCGTTTCAAAGCTACCCTTGTCGAAAAACTAGGACTACAAAAGTTACTTTCTCCCGGTACCAGAATAATTTTACGCAACATCGAACGCAAACCTTTCCAGGCTTTGTTTTCTACTTTAGGAATTGCTTTGGCGATCGCCATTTTAGTGGTGGGTCGTTATTTTAGCGATGTCATGGTATATATGGTTGACGTACAGTTCGGCAATGTGCAGCGCGAGGATGTAACGATTGTATTTAACGAACCGCATCCGGCGCGGGTAAGGTATGAAGTGGAGAGTCTCCCCGGTGTGATCTACGCCGAACCCTTCCGCACCGTACCAGCTAGACTACGCTTCGAGCATCGCACCTATCGCAGCGCTTTGACAGGAATTACACCCCAAGCTGAATTACGCCGTTTGATTAACCGCGACTTAAATACAGTATTTTTACCTGCTAATGGAGTTGTATTAACAACGCAATTGGCAAAAATATTAGGCGTAAAGGTTGGCGATTTATTAACCGTAGAAGTATTGGAATCAGCCAGACCAATTCGGCAAGTAGCAGTTGTAGGACAAGTTGACGAATTGCTGGGAATGTCTGCATATATGGATATGGGGGCGTTAAATCAATTAATGCAAGAAGGGGAAAGTATTTCGGGAGCATATTTAATGGTTGATGAAAGCATTATCAATCATCTCTACGCTTTACTCAAACAAACTCCTGCTGTCGCTGGTGTCTCCATCCGTAAAACTGCAATTGAGAAATTTCAGGAAACAATTGCTGAAAGCTTAAGTATTTTTACGACTGTATTAGTAATATTTGCGAGTATTATTGCTTTTGGAGTGGTTTATAATGCTGCTAGAATTGCTCTTTCCGAACGCAGTCGGGAACTGGCAACGCTGAGGATTATTGGGTTTACTCAAGGGGAAATAGCTTTTATTTTGTTGGGAGAGCAAGCGGTAATTACTTTAGTTGCAATTCCAGTAGGGTTCATGTTGGGTTTTGGTTTGTGTGCTTTGATGTCTAGTGCTTATCAATCGGAGCTTTATCGGCTTCCCTTGGTTGTGACTAATGCCAGTTATACATTTGCGTTTATTGTAATTGTAGTGACTGCGATTATTTCTGGATTGATAGTTCGTCGTCAACTGAAAAGTTTGGATTTGATTGCTGTATTGAAAACGAAGGAATAACTATTATCAAACAACTTAAAAAAGGTTTAAATCGCTTTTCTCTTTGTTGTCAATTGTTTGCTATTTGCTACAAATGTTTCCATCGAGAATGGTTTACCATGTCCGGGATATACAGTATTTATTTTTAAACTTTTCAATTTTTCTATACTTGTATTTGCTGCTGTTAAATCATCGATAATAGCACTGAAAGCTGGTTTATCTATTATATTTTCAAGCAAATCACCACAAAATAAATCGCCGTCAGTAGTTAGAATTCCAATTGAACCTTTAGAATGTCCAGGAATATCAACGACTTTAGCATCAAATCCATATTTAGATAAATCGTAGCCATCTTCGATATATAAATCTGTGTCACTATACCCAAAAGCTGTCAGCCCCTGGAAGCATAATCGAGTAATTTAGGGGCTGAAAGCCTAAAAATTTATTTGACCATTATTTACTCAGTTCTATAATAGCAAACTAGTGATTAATGTAGTTAAAGGTTAAGAATAGATTATCAAGAATATTAGATAGCAAATTTAATAAAAATTAAAGCATCAATTATTACCAGTAGTTATAGTAATACAAGAGAAAAGTTGCTCTAATATCCACGTTTTTTTGGAAATCTAAGATACTTAAATCAAAAAATCAGGCATTAATAGTGTAATTACATTTGAATAGACCTGGAGAGGAACGAATACTTTAAGAAGCTATCAAATAAGTTAAAGTCAATTATTATTTATTGAGCATATGCTACCAGTATTTGTGAGTGAAATGAAGAAGAAGTTTAGCAATAAGGTTAAATTTAAATAGCTTAAATCACCTCCGAGCGATTCTAGATATATACAAGAGAATATAGGGAATCAAATTCGATTCATGTTTGTGTTGTTTAATGATGGGGTGCAACCATGATGACACTTCCTGAATTCAACCAATGGTGTGTCAACCAAAATCTTTCAGATAAAGCTCGACAAGAAATAGAAAAAATTCGTAACACACAGCCATCTCGTAGGGTAGGAAATCGATATAAAAATGTTTGTGGACGTTATCCAAGTCGCAAAATGGGCGTAACAATCCAATTTGAATCTCACAAAGTCGAACTTCCTTTTATCTATCAGTTGGAACATTCAGAAGATGTTTTAGAATATTATGACCAACCACCTCCTTTTAAAATTAAATATGCTTCAGCTTCTGGGCGTAATTTAGGTGTAATAATTACTCCAGATTTTTTGTCATTAGGTCATCGGGTGCAGGTTGGGTCGAATGTAAAACAGAAAGAGAGCTAGAAAAATTAGCACAAAAAAGTCCCCACCGCTATCAAATTGATACGTCGGATAATTGGCAATCACCACCAGGGCTTGATTATGCTCAACAGTTCGGTTTTGATTTTCAAATTTGGTCTAACGCAAAAATTAATTGGACATTACAACGCAATCTAGAATTTTTAGAGGATTATTACAAAAGCGATTCAGAGTTCTTATCTAACGATAAATACAACATAATTGCATCATTAGTAGAAGCAAATCCAGGAATAACTATCGCCAGATTATTAGATTATAAAGGAGTAGATGCGGATGATATTTATAGTTTAATAGCCATAGAAAAAATATATGTAGACTTAACAGCATATCTTTTAGTAGAAGCTTCAAAATGTCAGCTATTTAAATCTCGTGTGGTCGAGAATGCATTGAAGGCAATTATTAATTCGGAAAATTCCGACCTGATTATTAACTATAGTGTTGAATTAATTCCAGGTACATCAGTATTTTATGATGGAGTTTGTTTAAATATTATTTTAGTTGGTCAAGATTATTTGTTACTTAGTGCTAAAGAATTTGAGACAATCGAATTGAAGATATCTGAATTCTTCCGTTTAGTTAATTCCGGAAAAATAAAGGTAAACCCAATTAAAAACCAATCGCTTATTCATTCACTGGGCGATGGAAATATTGAAACAGGCTTCGACAGAAGATTTAATTAATGCTAATCGTCGTTTTACTCTATTAAAGCCCTATTTAGATGGGGAATCAGTTAAAAATGGTATACCAAAGGAACGGACATTAAGACGTTGGCTTCAAAATTATAATCAAGCACTACAGAAGTATGGTTACGGTTATATTGGTTTAATATCCTTAAATAACCGTAAAGGTAATCATAATCGAAAATTACCTCAAGATGTTATAGAACTTTTATCAAAATTTATTACCCAAGAATACGAAAATAAAAAACAAAAAACTAAACAATCTGTTTACGCTTCATTTGTTCGCAGTTGTTCATTTTCAGGGATTGCACACGACCAAATTCCTAGCTATAAAACCTTTATAACCGAGATTAAAAAACGACCAAAGCATACAAAAGTAGAAAAACGCTCAGGTCATCGTGCAGCCTATAAAACGGAAGCATTTTACTGGGAATTAGAATTATCTACACCCCGACATGGTGATTTTCCATTCCACATTGCTCATATTGACCATACAGAGTTAGATATTGAACTGAGATGTTCTAAAACAGGAAAAGTTTTAGGAAGACCTTGGCTAACTTTATTAGTAGACGCATTTACAAGAAAAATTTTAGCTATTTATATCAGTTATGACCCTCCATCTTATCGTTCCTGTATGATGGTTTTAAGAATTTGTGTTCAACGTCATTCAAGATTACCCCAAACAATTATTACTGATAATGGGAAGGAATTTTATAGCACTTACTTTGAAACATTATTAGCTATTTTTGAATGTACTCTAAAAAGGCGACCGCCAGCAAAACCTCGATTTAGTAGTGTCTGTGAAAGATTATTTGGAACAACAAATACTCAGTTTTTATATAATTTAGCGGGGAATACTCAAATAACCAAAAAAGTCAGATTAATGACACAATCTGTTAATCCTAAAAATCTTTCAGTTTGGACTTTAGGGTTGCTGTATATGTATATAACAGAGTGGGCTTATGATATTTATGATATAAGTGAGCATCCAGCACTACTTGGACTTAGCCCTCGTGAAGTTTTCTTAACAGGAATTAACCAATTCGGTAGCCGTAACAGTCGTCTAATTCCTTATGACGATAATTTCCGTATTCTAACTTTACCAACAACAAAAAAAGGTAAAGCTTTAGTTCAACCGGGTAAAGGAATAAAAATAGATAATAAATACTATTGGAATCAAACATTTCGTGACCCAAATATCTCAAGAACCCAGGTGAATGTTAGATACGACCCATTTAATGCTGGAGTTGCATATGCTTATGTTCAGGGAGTTTGGGTCGAATGTATCAGCGAATATTATCCTTTATTTAGAGGACGTTCTGAGAAAGAAATACAGTTAGCTACTGCTGAGTTGAAGAAACAAATGCAGAACCATGCGAGTTCTTATAAAATTCGCTGTAAACAATTAGCTGAATTTATGGCTAGTACTGAAGCAGAAGAAGCTTTACTTACACAACGTTTAAAAGATTTACAAAATAAAGAAGTTTTTCAAATATTGGATGGTGATTTACCGAATATTAATCCTTACAGCAATTTAGAAGATGTTGAATTATCCAATCAAGATATCAAGCAAAATAATGATTCAATGATAGAAGACAAAGAATCTATCAACCAAGATAAACTACAGTTTTTTAACAAGTATTAGGTATTAAGATATGGAAAATAACCAACAATTTCCATCTAAGTATCATACAGCGTCAGCATCAGAAAAATTGGCTTATTATGACTCATATACAATGGCACATCCCTATATGGATATGGCTTTTGAAACTCTTAAGCCAATTATAAATGATTGCGGAGATTCACGGATTATTTTTATTGTTGGTCCAACGGGGGTAGGTAAAACTAAATTACGTTTATTAATAGAAAAGTGGATAATTGAATCATCTTTACCAATATTTACGACTAACTTTGGTTATATTCCTGTTGCTAGTATTGAAGCACGTTTATTTTCTGGAGGGTTATTTAATTTCAAAGACCATCTTAAACGTTGTTTATATGCACTAGCAGAAGCACCAGAATTAATTGAACATAAAATAAATTATGGGACTTCTGGTGTGTATCATAAACCTGATGGTCAATTAATTATTAAACCATCAATTTTAGAAACTGAATTGGGATGGGCAGTCTTAGCAAGCTTTAAAACAAAGAAAACCTAAAATTTTTTTCATTGATGAAGCGCATCATTTACTGCTGTAATTCCCCCATATCCTAACCCCAAAGCTTCTGTTCCTGCCCAAATCCTACGTGTTCGTTCATTTAAGTAAGGGCTTATTTCTCTGTATTTTTCTCTAATATTGATTACTGCACCCTGTTTGCGCATGATTTTTATACTGTCTTACTGTTGACATAATCCAGCATAAAATTTATTGGCAACCACTTGTTTGCTATCTTGAAGTTACGCAACTTATTTTTACATAACTCCTAACACTACTCCAATATCCCTCATGGAAATACATTCTTCAGGATTTCCTAATTTTTTGCAGCCTACGCAAAACAAAATTCTAGATAATAAGGTAACAGTCGCAGTAATCGATACTGGAATATCACCAGAACGCCTAGAAAATCCTGTTATGCTCCCAGGCATTAACTTGAGTGGCCAAGGAATGGCAGACGATACAACTGATAGCGGCAATCATGGTACAGCTATTGCTAAAACAATTCTTTCCATTGCGCCCGATACAAGGTTAGTTCCTATCAGGCTAATGAACCGACGGGGTTCTCTCCGAAAGCGGGAAAAGGTTGAAGAAGCTTTTGATTGGATACTTGAACATCGTGAATCATTAGGAATTCAAATTGTCTGTGCGGCATTTGCTGATTTTAGTCATTCAACATCTGATGTTGAGTATCGAGGTAGCCGACTGCAAAAGCAGATTGCGACTTTACGAGAGATGAATGTTGTTACAGTTGCCCCAGTAGGAAACTGGTATCAGGAATTTCGTCGCAAATCTTCCCAAGGTATGGCTTGGCCGGCAATCATTCGAGAAGTGATTAGTGTGGGAGAAGTAGAACGACGAGAAGATGGTTTGTGGTTAACGCGCCGTACCCAACGTCTTCATGTGACATTGGGTACGGGTTGTCAGACTACGGTATTTACAAAATCGGGACAGCTTGGCAATACAAGTGGTGCTGCGGCTGTAGTTGTTGGAAAGATTGCAACTTTAATTCAAACATCTTCACTGATAAGTCACACGGAAATTATCTTTGGCTTACTAGAAAATCAACAGATGGCATCGGATGAAAATGGATTGAATTGGTCATCCGTTGATCTTGAAAGCAAGTGGGGACTTTAATTAGGGCTGTTTAGGCTGGTTGAGAGACCTCCACCATGTACTCAAGCGAGCAATAAAAACCGCTCAAGCCAACTAGAGTAGCCACTGAGGCTATAATATATCCTGGGATCGTTCCTGAATAATAGGAACCTACAATTCCTATTGTGATAGAAAGTCCAGTTAAGATATCGGAAAAGTTAGAAAAGACTGCTTCAGTACTATAGTCTGCCTCTGGGACTGGCACAAATTTCAAGGAATGCGCAAAGCTATAAAAAAGCTACAACCGCCGACCAGTTTGTCACATATCCCATTCATGTCTTTATACTTAGGATTTTTACAGAAATAGCAATCCATGCCAGCAAATACGCAGGTTAAGAGCAACATAAAATCAGCGATTCCTGTAAGACTGTCATACGTACCGCTCCAAATAGTATTTGTTAATCTCGTTATAAAAAGAATGAGCGCTCCAATACAGAATATTCCCTTGATTGTTTTTCGCCCCTCACTTTTTTTGTCAAACGCAGCAAAAACGAGCGCTCCATTTGCTGTTAACTGAGCAAGTAAGGAAATAAAGTTGACGATTCTTTGTACTCTTCCCATGCCGGATTGGACACTAATATCTTTTTTGAAGGGCAGCGAGACAACATCTCCTACCTTTATCAGAGGTTCGCCGAAGGCTATCTTATGAGCGATGCTTATAGGTACAGCAAGCACTAAAGAGATGGCATCAACGATGCGGAAGGAGGTATCAATTTCAGTCTTTCCATCTGTAACAAATTTCACTAGTTTTTCGATGAAAGAGAATCGAATTTTGGCAGATATCAAACTATGGAATAGACCTACCATGTTTTTTACTAGATCTAATACTCGCAACAGTATTTTCTTGATTAATTGAAGGAATGTTTCAATAGCTTCAGAACCGATATCAACCATTAAGGTCAGAATTTTATCGACATTGAGATCGTCAATATCTAGAGAGTCATCTCCGAATATCTTTGTGAATGTTGTCTTAATTTGCTCAAAACAATCTGACAATTCACTAATGAAATCGTTTATTAAGCCTTGCGTGAAACTCGTTATAGGATTTTCATCTTCGCTACCCAAGTCGAAACCGTTAATCTCAATGATTTCATTGAAGATTGGTTGGAGTTGCTCACAAATCCAAGAGATAGCGCTATTACCCATAATTTTATCGACTATACTCTGAGTCCCTTTGTAAAACTCAGCTATAGGTGTGGATGATTTTTGGGGCTTACTCACTTCTGGTTGGCTACTTGCTATACTTTTCCACTGATTAACTTGTGTAATCACTGCATCAAAGCTGCTTTCTACGCTATCTTTCACCGAATCGACGAAATGAGGTATTTCTTCTAATCCACCATCAATGAAATCCACAATAAAATCTCGGACTCGCAGAATGTCTCCCCAATCAAAGACAAACTTGAGAAACTCCCAAACTTTCTCAATACCAGTCTTTATTTGATTCCATAACCATGTTATTGCAGAACCAATTTGTTCTAGCGTCTCAACGACAAATTTCTTTACCGTGTTACCAATTTTACAGATAAATTGGAAAACTTTCGACTCTTTTACCTTGTGAATAACAAAAGTTACTCCTTCTTTAATGGCATGACCAATACCCTCAAAGAAATCGACGATGGTATCGCCCAAGTTTTTAAAGAACTCGCCTACACTGCCTGAATGAATCAACTTGTTAATGTCTTCCTGAAGGAGGATTCTTACACCTTTAGAATCAGTCTGGATTCCCCATTGATATTCGTCCGGTAAAGACTGAGCCTTTAAGATAGAGCTAAATTCTGCACCTGGACTGACCAGGGAAACACCCGCTACTACTCCATTGGTTGAACTGGCAAGTTTAGTGAGATTATTCAATCCACCTGCAATGGCATCAACTTGATGGCGATCTGCTCCAGTACGGAAACTTTCAGGCAGTAAATGTTCTTCTCCATTGGGTGTAGAAATCGTTGCCGAGCGCAGTTCATCCGCAGTCATGGATTGGAAGCGTTCGTGCATCCCACTGGCAGGATTCACATCAATACACTCGTTAAAACCTTCAATCTCAAAGCGGTAGATGGCTGGAGTGAGCGATCGCACCCGATCAAACAAACTAATACTGCCATTAAAATCAGTTTCGGTTTCAAAGGAAACATTTGGCCCAATAAAGACAACACAGCCATTTAAAACCACACTGGACAGAACAGAGGCGGAAACTTTTACCTTAGTACCAATTTGCGGCAGACTACCCTCACTGAGTACCCGCAGGGTTGTGCCATAGCAAGTAACCTTTGTCACTTCTTCAGGATTGGCAACTGTGAGAGGACGCTCTTGCCAAATACCTTGACTCGCATCACGGGCAAGGAATGATGCCTGTCCATTGGCATACACCATGAGTAGAGAAGTGGTCAAGTGTTCATCGCCATGTACAGGAGCGATGGCTTGAACATCCACTCGCAAGCGTAATGGTTCGCCCCAAGCAGCGTTTGCTGATACTTTTTTAACGGTATTGAGATCGCCGTTTTGCAACAGAGACCACACCGATGCGCTACCGTCGGGGGCTTCTCCCACAATTAAATCTCGAACATTAGGCGCAGCCTCTGGTGATGTGATAACAGTTAGAGGAATTTCTCCTCCATTAATTACGACTTTCAAAACATCAGAAGCTTGAATGAGGTGAACACCTTGACCACCAACATAGATGTCACTTCCCATATAGGTTCTGCGTCGTCCTTTTTGGATCAGTTTAGTTAATCCACTCTCTAAAACATTGGCACCTGCTGGACAAGGTAAAGGTTCTACGGGGGGAATGGTACTAAAGCTGCCATCAGCTTTATAGGCGGGGAAAGGACGGAACGAAAGATCCCGTGTTCCACCACTGATGCCCAATACCGCAATACCAGCGCCCAAGGTAGGATGAACTGCTACCTCAAAATCCAAGATTTCCTCTAAAGTGACAGCAGGATTGAAAATTAAAGCTTGGGCAAAAGATTTTTGGAAAGTGTTACGAAGTAAATACAACGTATCGTTAGGGCCACGATCTCCAGCCACTACGACTGTCCAAATGCCATCACCGCCATCTAAGATCCGAATCCCTTCAACACGGATATCTTCCCGGCTACCGCAGTCAATCCAAGAAATGTTCTCCCAATCGCTGGTACGGCTACTCAAGTCATAGGCGACAAAAACGCGACTTTTTTCAGAAGAACCATCATCTACAGCTACGGCAATGGTAATGCGATCATGATCCGTCCAACCCGCAGCATGGGCGCGAACCCGAATCGAGTTCCCCATAATGTTCTTAAATGCTTGACTCAGATCGATCAGCTTCCATCCATCACCGCTTTCAGACTCATCATCTTTACGAACGAGATAAAGCTGATTTTGATTGCTAATGGTTAACACCATCGGTGTCACAACGTTCCATTTCTTATCAGGAATTGCCACCATCCGACGTTGAAAGCGTCCATCAGCATTAGGATCTGACAGATCTTCTCGTCCAAAGGCACGCGAAGACTCCATATAGTCGATAATATCTGTTCCAACTGTAAACCTAGCAGTTTTACCAGTGGTGGTATTGGCAGAAAAACTTAGTACGCGAGGATCACTCATGGCTTTTAAGCTGACAGTAAATGTTGTTGAATTCATGTGAAGTTTATCTTCAGAAAAGCTCTTTTAAAAAGATAAACAGGATTATGGTTAGTGCTTTTCAGCTTAAGGTGCTTGATAGATGGCATCAAAAATTAGGTCGCCTGTATTTGAGAAGCGGGGATTCTGGAAGGTAAATACGCCGCCGCCAGGAGGAATAAATGCGTGCTGGCTAAGATCAAGTTTTAGATTATTGAATTCACTTTCCAGGGCATTTTTTAATCCGTCTAGTATGGATTGCTGCATATTAGCTAAAGCCTCTGCTGGAGTCCCATCAATGATTCCAAGTGTATCCAAGACACCTGCAAAAAATTCGGTGACGTCAGCTAAACCTTTAGTCTCAGCTTCAGTTACCTTAACTTGGGAAATGCTAAAGTCTAATTTTGGGTTTAATTTAAATTTCTCTCCAATCCCTTCTCCTTGAAGTGTTACGGAGCCTGAGATATCTGAATAACCTCGATAGTGAATCCAAGATACATGCTCCTTACCACCCAAAGGACCACGATCGGGTGTGTATCCATCATATATAGCGTGGCTATTGATCTGGCCCGAGAGCGTTATTCGATTGGTACCGGGCTGAATTTCAAGCTTAAGCGAATAATCCCTTGCGGTATCATAATGACAATACATGTAAAACGGAGGAATAATGCAGGCTTCTCTCTGAGAAACTTCAGGGATTTGCTCTTGTCGTTTAAATGTCCATGTCAATCCGCTGGATTCAAGAGTTTCTCCTTGAAGACTTTGCGATAAAGCCTGGATTAGGTATTTTTCCATAAACACCTGTTTACTGATAGCCATCACACCAGAGATTGAACCTTGAGTCCCATCTATCATTTCAGGACGAACCCAGTTATCTTGAAGTGCAATTCTGGCAGTATCAAGATTGGCTGGCAGGGGTCGCCTTGCAAACATCCCTAAATAACTAAGGGTACTGGCTTCGGGAACAGAATCAGCTTTGACATTAAAAATAAAGTCAGTCAAGGCGAAAGTGGGGAGAATAGCCTCCTTTGATTTTTCCTTACTTCGACGCACCACAGTACCCAGCATGAAATCGCCAGCCCCTCCAGCCCCTACTTGCAGTAAATTGTTCAATGAAGTTAAGGCTTTAGTACGAACTGCTTTTGGAACATCATCGGGAATATGAATATTCTTATTGTCAGAAAGCAAAAGATTGACTTGCGTAAACTTCATGAATAAATATTCGATGGAGAATACAGAGTCTGGTAGTCCAGACTGTTTGATAACCTCTTCAGCAGATCCTCGAACACTGGGGTCAATTTGCTCAAGCATCTTGAGATCGCATGGTTTTTTATCGAGATCTGTTAAAAAGGAAACGCTCCAATTTTTGAAATCATAAGAGCCTTTTTCCTCCTCTTCTTCATCGAAGTAGGTTACAGTTCCCGACTGTAGATGGAGTGTGACTTCCACCTGTCCTAACTTGCCACTTGGAACGTAAAAGCTGACTGTTAACGGCGCGAACTCCGCCTCTAGACCATATTGTGAAGGTTTGCCATCCTTCTTAAGTGGAAAAATTTTAACTAGAGCAAAATCTTTCATCTCACCAATGCTAGAAAACTCGGAACGGGCTATCCAAGATTCCCAAGCTGCTGTCATCTGGCTATTAATTGCCTTTTGAGCAAGGGCAAGGCACATATCGAAATCAACCAGAGAGTTTTGCGTATCTTTAGACATATTTGACATCAGTTCAAAAGTTTATTTATCTTGGTTGGAAATTTGTATACTTGAACTCTAATGGCGGTAAACTTTTGGTTTGATACTTGCCAATTTCATAACGATAGCCAATCGGTTCTACCGCACTCAATAGCATCACCTGTGGTGATGCTGCTTTTAATGTCCTACTAGCTTGATGAATTAGTCAAATACTTTTTACAGTTAGATACTATCAGTTGTATTTGTTTATATACTTATCAAGTTATTAAAGACAAAAGCTTTGTTTTTCAAGCTTTTAACGTGTTAAATAAGATTACGCAAATTTGTTTACATTATCTCTGCGTTTTTAATTTTCGGAAATTAATTCCTCCACTTCATCTAAAAGCTGGTTGATTTTCTGTTGGTTGTGAGATTTGATTGCACTACGTTTTTGACGTATAAGCTTATTAATCGCATTCAACCGTTCAGTTACAGCATTGTGTGATTGTGATTCAGATTGAAGTGCTTTCACTCTTGTTTTGATTTCGCTCAAAGAAAGATTGTCTGCGATCGCTATTTTGAGTAATTCAGTGCGCTGTTGTTCAGATTTAATTCGTGCGATCGCTTGGGCTTTGGTGTATTCAATCTCTCCTTGTTGCAGAGATGAAAGAATCTCTTCCGGTAGCTTCAGTAAGGGAAGCCGACTAGAACGGAAACTAGCTGCATTAAATTTTCCGATAGTTTGAAGTATTGATTCAACTTGCTCTAGTTTGATTAGATCGTTTTGATTCAGCGATAAACTTCTTTGTTTGGCGTTGAAAAACCTGTGTAAGAGGGAAATGACTTCATTGGCACTTTCTTTGAGAGATAGCGATAGTAGTTCTAGTATGGCTTCTGTTTCTTCAACTGGATTGAGTTCCTCCCGTTGCAAATTCTCCATCAGAGCAATTTGTAGAGCTTGTTGATCATCTAGCTCTAAGGAAATAATGGGGACTTCCACTAATCCTACAGTGCGTGCGGCTCTGATTCTTCTTTCGCCAGCAATTAATTCATATTTACCGTGAGCAAGTGGACGAACTAGGACTGGTTCTAAAATGCCGTGTTCTTTGACCGATTGTACAAGTTGAGCCAACTTTTTCGGGTCGAAGTAACGGCGTGGTTGTTTCAGAGATAATTCAATCAGATCAATTGCAACTGTAATAGGGCATTGAGTAGGAAACCCAATATAATTAATATCAAATCTATGTGATGATGCTGTCCAAGGGGACGGTTCTGATAGCATAAGCATAAATTTTGCTGATTAACCTTAAAACCAATGAGAGATTGTTATTCTATTCAACAAAGCTGGTTAAATCTGCTTCTAACGTTAAATTAAACAATAATTATGAGGAACTTGTGAGGAAAGTAAGTAATATCAAATTTTTTAATAAAAAAATCTGTTGTACAAGCATTTCTACTAAAAAACAGAAGCAATCGGGCAATTAATCAATTTAAATCCGAAATTGTGCATTTTGCCAAGATTTGGCAGTCTCTGCGATACCTGGGGCGGGCGTATCCATCGCACTATAAGGAGTCGTGTAAATAAATTGATAAACTATGTTGAATTTCTAGGGCTAATTTGATAGTTCCATTCACCATGAAAAGTATCTTTTGTGATGGCAATAGCATTGAAGTCTTCATCGGATACTTTAATACCTATTTGATACTGATTTGGGTCTACTTGTGCGTGAACTGTTAAGCCATGTTTTGTACTTGTATTACCAATCAAGCTTACAATCACCATTAAGCTATCCAAGGGTCGTCCTCGCCAGTTTTGAGAAATATGGCAGAATAATCGATGCTCGATTCGATTCCATTTGCTAGTTCCAGGTGGAAAATGGCAAACGTGAACAGTTAAACCTGTTTGCGGAGCAAACTCCTGTAATTTCAGTTTCCAGAGGCGGCTACGGTAGCTATTACTACCTCCGCAATCGGCTGTAATCAGAAGATGCTGACTATCTGGATATAATGGTTTTCCCATATTGAACCACCAATTCCGTATTGTCTCGACTGCAAACGATGCTGTGTCGTGGTCAATACCTATACTTACCCAAGCATCAAATGTTGCTTTTACTCGGTCGATCGCAGGTTGACCATATTTTCACCATCGCAGCACTTTGTATTTCTCGGCAGCCACTGCTAGTGCTGAATTGAGTGCTTCATCAGCAGGGGCGTTTTCTTCAAACATCTGCATCCAAAGCTTTGTAGAACCTCTTTCCATTTGTTCTGTCATCGCTTCTAATCTCCTATGTAGTGATTCGATTACGGGAGCAATCGGTAATATAAAGACTATGCGGAAAACTCGGAAAATTCTCGATCTCAACCCTTTAGTAAGTTGGCTGAGTAGGCACGTTAGTATACCTAAAGAAAATTTTTGACCAATGTTTAGTGTATGACACTACACTCAATAGTATGTATAAAAATACAAGACGATTCATCAGCTTAATTATTCTACATGTTAATCTTTTTGTCAGATAAAATACAATCTTTTGCTGTTGCTCGGAGGAATTAAAAGATCAGGTTGTGGTGTCACGCACCAACCAGAGTAAGTAAGTCGGCAGAAACAAACAGAACTATGTAATAGAATGTAAATTAGCTTTAAGCCCTTACCCCTACTGCCTTGTCCTAATTACAATTTTCAAGGCCGACCTACTTACTGTGACAATTACGGTCATTGCTGGCTTTAAAACTTTAATATTAATTAATAACATCAAAGTTTTAGTTGCGAAATGGCATTGTGCAAAACTTCGCTGGAATTCTTCAGTTTTTCTAATTCCGTTTCTGTGAGAGTAAAATTCACTTTTCTATCAACACCACGACGGTTAATAACTGTGGGGAGACTCAAACAAACATCTTTAATACCGTAAAAATCTTCTACCAAACTACTGACAGTAAATACACGATTTTGGTCGCGCAAAATAGCTTTGACAATATCAGTTACTCCCAAACCAATTGCGTAGGAAGTTGCACCTTTACGTTTGATGATTTCGTAGGCTGCATTTTTAACTTCTTCAAAGGTTTGATGTAAAAATTCTTGGTCTGCGGTTGTACTTTTTTCTAAACCTCCCTCACACAGATGCATCCCAGAAATATTTACTTTACTCCATACAGGAACTTCACTATCACCATGTTCGCCAATGATGTATGCATGGAAACTACGGGGATCTAACCGTAATTTTTCTGCTAATAGATAGCGAAAACGAGCAGTGTCTAAAACTGTTCCCGAACCAATTACTGAAGCACTAGGTAAGCCAGACAGTTTTAATGATATATAAGTCATCACATCTACTGGGTTAGTAACAATCAGTAGAATTGCATCAGGACAATGTTCCACTACCTCTGGAACTAAATTTTTGAATAATTCTGCATTGCGCTGCATCAGATCGAGACGGGTTTCACCAGGAAGTTGCTTGGCTCCGGCTGTAATAATTACAATATCGGCATCGTCTCCGATACCCTCCGCGAATGAACCTGCTTTAATCGCAGTTGGCTCAATAAACGGCGAACCATGTAACAAATCCATGACTTCACCTTCCAGCTTTTTCTGGTTAATATCAACCAGTACTAATTCATCTAAAGTATTTTGAATTAGCAGAGAATAAGCACAAGCTAATCCTACTTGACCTGCACCAATAATTACACCCTTGCGGGGGCGAAGTTTTACAATACTTTTTTTCGTAGCATCTGATGGAGATGTGAAAATTTGTTGCATTATCTAGAAATTTGGTTGGTTTATTAGATGGTAAGAGGATAGGGATGCGTCGTGCTTAAAAGAGCCTTCTGCGGGCGGGAGCCTGAGAACTCGGCTAAACAGCTTTCGCTCTATTAACTAATCTAGCTAATTGCTGATAGAGTAAATCATTTTCTCCACGCCAATACCGAAGCATTAATCTTGCCAAGCTTTATAGAAAGCATTGTAGGACATATTTTGGGCGCAGTACCAGATAAGATTGTAGCAAGTCACAACTTGATAACCAGCATGAAATCGCCAAAAGCGGTTTATGGGAGCTTTCAAAGCTGAAACAATTTCTTTAAAACTATCCTGGTTCAATGATTTGATTAAAGTTTCAGCCGCATCCCCAAGTATTTCGGGGTTATTAGTTGACTTAATCAACTGTATGCTTAGACTAATTGCAGTTTGATTGCCGATTCCCATAAACGGTTCCTCAACGATACATCCGTCTTCCCTTGCAGCTATAAATGGCTTGATAGAGCTTAATAATACTTTAGTCGCCGTCTTATTCCCAGGATCGATTGTTGCCAAAGCACAAGCTGCTTGCCAGCGCATTTCAAAGTATTGATACTTGACAGATTGTATTCTGTCTGAATCTAAATTGGTTCTAAACATCGCGATGATTTCAGCCAATTTAACAGGAAGAAAGTTATTTAGTTTTGAATTACAATCATCTTCAAACATTTCATCTTCTCGATCGTATTCATTTTTAATTGACCTGAGCAGTAAATTTTTAGGTAACTTGAGTACTTTCTCTAATGCCGCGATCGCTATTGGATTGTCGCTGCCAATTTCCGCTAAACTACAAGTTAGGTTTTCAAAAAGAAATTCATCTTTAGTTGACTCCAACAGTTCTACTAACCTTGAAATCGCCTTTGAGTTGCCAGGGTCAATTTTCCCTAAGTTATAAGCTACCTCAAAAACTGTGTTTTTATCCTTAGCCGAATCGAGCAGTTGTTTTAATGCTGCGATCGCTTTTGAGTTACCTGGGTTAATTTTTCCTAAACATTCAGCAACTGCTAGGATATGGCGTGTTTCATCTTTAACCGAATCTAGCATTTGCTCTAATAGTGCGATCGTCTTTGGATTGCTATAACCAATTTCCGCTAAACTATAAGTTGCTTTTTTAAAGAGAGGTTTATCAGTACTAGATTTGAGCAGTTGCACTAAGGTTGAAATCGCAGTTGAGTTGTTAGGTTCTATTTTCCCTAATTTGTAAGCTACCTCAAAACGTGTGTTTTCATCTTTAGCGGAATCGAGCATTTGCTCTAACCTTGATATAGCTGTTTGACGAGCAGATTCAGTTTTTAATAATTCCAACTCTCTCCATCCCCACTGAAATACCTTTACAGGTAAACATATGTAGTTCCCTAAAGCTAAAAGTGCTATCCGGTTTTGGGGATCAATCTTTATCAAGCTAATAATAGCTTCCAAAAATACTTCTTGTTGACTAGTATCACCTTCTTCTCCTAAACCAATTTTCTTTAGAAGAGAATTGTGAGTATGCTTAATTAGCTTCTGCTCTGTATCCTTGATTATTTTTTCTAAGACTGCGATTGTTTTTGGGTTACTAATAGCAATTTCTCCGAATCGAGAAATAATAGCAATCCTAAATAGATTAAGATCGAGTTCATCCCCAGTTGGCTCAAGTAGCTGTAGTAAGGTTGAAATCGCTTTTGAATTATTTGGTTCAACTTTCCCTAAGTAGTAAGCTAAGTCCAAACGGTTGTATTTGTTCTCACTTGAAGCGAGCATTTGTTCTAACACTGCGATCGCATTTGAGTCACCAATAGCAATTTCTCCTAAACCCTCCGCTAACCGTAGACAAATATATTCGTCTTCTATAGAGTTGAGGAATAGCACTAATTTGTTAATTAATAACTTCTTGATTTCTTCTAAGCGCCCCATTTCTTGTAGAGCGGTTCTAGCTCCTTGCTCTCTTGTTTGCCAACCGCAAAACGGATTGAGTTGCTCTGAGAGATTGTAAATTAAGTCATCATCTAAATCATCTAAAAAGTTCCATTTGATAATTTGCTCCACGATTTGTTCGACACTATCACAATCTTTATATTCTGCAATTCCTACTGCTGCTAGAAAGTTGGCTCGATATTCATAAAATCCTTTTCTACCAAAAAACTTAAAGAAAAGAGGTGTGCATCCATCCTCAAACTCGGTTATTGCTCGGATAAACTGATTTTTATTGTTTTTATGTACATCTTCTCGCCCCAACCAAAGTAAAATGACCTCTTTGCACTGCGGCTCAAAGATACGGTAAGGCTTATTTGCAACAGGTCTATTTTCGTGATTGCGGGGCAGAAAAAAGTCCCAATCATCAATCGCTGTTGCTGCAAAATATTCTTGAAACGAAGATTGGAAAAAAGCATAAACAGGAGCATTAGTATCTGTATCTCGATAAACTAACTTCAGCCAACCGCAATCACAAGCCGACTTAAATAACTTTTCCCCCATCACCTTAACAGCTTCTTCTCCTAACCAAAACCGAGTTTGGCTATTTATTCCTGCTAAAGCTAATTTACCCAAAGCTTTATTCAAATTCAATTCTTGTTGCTTATTGTAAGTAATTGAGTGTAGCTTGGATTTCCATTCCCCATAAAAATCTCCGGCAAATCGCTGATAAAGTCCTGCCCTTGTCTGTGGCAAACTTCCTTGATTGTTGTACCAAATTTGACACAACAATCCTAATAATAGAGGATTTTTGACTAACTCTCGGAGAAGCTGATACTGAGTTTCTTCTAATTTTGCCCGAAGTTGCGTTCCTATTAGCTGATTATTTGCAATAGCAAACCACTCCTTAATAAATTGCTCCACCTGTACTTGGGAAAAATCTAAAGTGCGATAAGTATCAAAGTTGGCAAGGGGATTGTTCAACCTCAAATCCCATAAATTCAGCCGCGAAGTCAATGCTACCCGCGCATGAGCTACCCAACCAGACAACTGGCTCTGAATTGTTGCTAAAGCATTAGTAGATGAACTAACTGTCATCTCATCCAAGCCATCCAACAGCAGCCAAACACCACCAGTACGAAAACGTTCTTTTAGAGATTCCTTGACTGCATTCCGATAAACTCTTGCTTCCGAATCGATGAAATTCAGTGCCTCTTCCAACCAATCCTTTAAAAGATAATTTTCTAAGCTTTTCTTTTTTAAATTGGCAAGGGAAATGTAAATGGGTAAACCTTTTTCGTTTTTATTTATCCAATCAGCAATTTTTGTTAATAGCGTTGTTTTACCAGATCCTGCTTCTCCCACGATCGCAATATGCTTGTTATTAGTTGAGTTAGATCCAATTACCTCCTTAAGAAAATTATCATGCTGATATTCCTTAGCGATCGCTTTGTTAAATAGCTGATACAGCTTTTCTCCCTCAGCATCACTAGCACGCCGATGCTGTTGTTGTTTGCGTTCAACTAATCCCAATGGTACATATACGTTTAGCTCGAAGCCTAACTCAGTGGCTTTTTGTCGTAGTTGCTGCTTCTTTAAAACTTGGCTACAGACTTCGCGCCAGTCAATTTTGATAATTTTAGGAGAACTATCTCCTGGCTCCTCGATTATAATCTGAGAAATATATTGAGAAATATTTCCAGTCGTAAAGTTCCCTTGTACTTGAAGATTTTGAACCGCAGTTTGATTGGCTTCTTGATTGACATTGGGAAAATGTTCTTTGCGATCGCTCATAGTATTAGCTCTGTTGCTTCACGTCACCAATTTTGAAATTGCCACCAACCTCAACCTCAGTTACAGCTTCCTCCGTAACTGAACCACCTCGTGTAGTTATTTGCTCTACGTCGCCGATTTCAGCATCACCTTTAATCTTATTGCCCTTAAAAAATATATGCTTGATTTGCTCATCTGACTTCAACTCATGCATCAGTGCTTTTAGTTTCTTAGAAAATGCTTCATCATCTTCCATTTGCTCTGCCAACTCCCGCTCAAATCTATTTTTATTCTTCTGGGAAGGATCTTCTTGTACTTTAGTAAATTTACCTTCTACTCCTTCTTTGTGAAACTTGTCACGAATGAGATTGTACAGTTGAGCAATCTGATCGGAAATGCCTTTTCCTAATTGTTCGCCACCTTTTTCTAAAGCTTTTGAAAAGATTAAGCTGCGATCGCACTTGCTGTTAATGATAAAGGTTCCATAAGTAACCTCCGAAGTTAAGAAATTTATCTGGATATCTAGTTAATATGTGGCAATGCGAGCATTTTTGGCATAGTAAGTACTTTAGAGCAATAAAATTTGAGATAAGTGGGTAAGCAAAATTAATTATATATTTACCACTGGGTTATATAGCTGTTCCCTATTCCCTATCAAAGTAAAATGTTAAATTTATCTTGCACGGGTACTTAAGCTGATGTGCAGCTAAATTGTATAAAGCAAAAATATCAAATTCTTGTAGTGCGGGCATCCTGCCCGCTAGTCAAATATAAACTAAATGCGTAACAGCTTATCAACCTGCATTACTGACTGACTATATTCTGTACATGAACTTGTCCAAATCGAGAGAAAGTTAGACCAGCTAAGGTAAGTGAGCCTAAACCTAATACAGCGAATAATCCAATCATAAACGGATCTAACCCTTGACCAAAGTAGGGTTTAAGCAATTCACCTAAGAACACTGAAAAACCCAAGGTACCTGCTTTGATCAGAATAACAGGGGCAAGCAAATCGCCGAATGGTTTCTTGCGAAAGAGTAAAACCGCTCCAATTACTAATAAAGGCAAGACAAATGCTAAATCCAAAACCCAAACGGTGTTGATACCAGATGGAATACCACTTCCAATCGTTGACAGAATTTGCGATAACCAAACTATATAAAAAAGTGCAGATAAAAATAATAAATATATGCTGATGATCTTACGTGGTATCTGCCGTTCTTCGACTCTTTGAAAGAAATCTAAATTGACATTGGCAAAGAATAAAATAGCGGCATAAACAGTTAATCCGACAACAGCGATATAGCACAGAAAGAAGCGATTATAAATTGCGTCAAATGCGTAGAGGGCATATGCATAAAAAAAGTATCCCGTCAAGCCCAGCCAAACAGTCCAAGCTCGATGCGCTCCCCTTCTAATCGCGACAAGACAAACCAGCAGTCCTAACGATGCAACCAAGGAAATAATATCCTGGCTGATTACTCCAGGTAAAAGCTCTTCTGGTGTAAACGGTAAGTAGATTTGATTATTGAGGATACCGACAAATGAAATTACACTTGCGATCGCAGCAGTTAAACCAGAAAGAATAAATAGTGGAGTTTGGCGTTCTATAGGAATCATGATTGCTTATCCCTTGCATATCTCGTTACTTTAGCAAAGAAATTTTTCACTAATTACAAGCAATATTTTATCTAAAATCAAAGGTTAGGGAAATATGTTGAGGAACTTGTGAAGACGCGGAAAAGATTTGTATGCTTTTAAATTTAGATGCAGACCTAACCTCTGGCAGGGAAGGAGGCAATAAAGCCTCTCTCCATGTGGTCTAATGTAAAGACGTTGCAGTGCAACGTCTCCTTGAGGTTTTTGGCTAGTTACGAATAAATTATCAGCACTAATGAAAAAGATTACTACTAAATAGGAATTCCTCGTTCGGCTTCAAAGATTCGCTTAATGGTTGCTTTGTACTCACCACCACACCAGTATTGATCGATGAGCAGGAGTATATCTTTAGCGTACTTGAATGTAGGGGAAGTTGTTCCCAAAATAAGTACACTACCGAAAATCAGGAAGTCGGAAACTTCTTGTCCGAGTTCTTTTTTCAAATCCCAGCAAGCTCCTGACCAAACTTTACCGCGAGCATGAGGTTGTGTTGGAGCATCAGGATATCTTAAATTATTGTCGCAATTGCGAATCACTCCACTTGCTTCGGGAGCAGGCACAACATACTCACCAACTTCAGAATCATCTGTTAAAGAGGCTGCGAAATAATCAGAATAACCTTCGTGTAATGCTGCTCCTTCAGTTCCGAACATACCAGGGTGATATTCATCTATTAAGGCATGAGTGAACTCGTGAGCAACTACATCGACTTCCTTAGCCAAGTCTCGGAGTCCGTAGGCATTTCCTGGATAACTACCATCACCAAAGTAGATTTGCCCTGTTGCGGAACTGTAATATGCATTGTCGTAGTTAGTTCCGGTATGAACGTTTGCAGCTAATTGTCCATTGTTAGCCTTGCCATAAAGGTTGTTAACTTTGAATCCTCGGAATCCTAAATTGAGAAAGTATTGGTAAACTTTTTCCACAGCATAATACACCTGACATTCATCAAAATGGGTATTGTCAGGAGAAAAGTCAAATCGATAATTGCTGCTTGCCATTGCGGCTGGTGCATCTTCGTTAATTACCTTACAATATTCACCATCTAATTTATTGTAGGGAGACTTGATATCCCGCAACATCACTGTTTTCAGGGCTGTATCCTCTGGATTTTCAGGGTAAACTCTTGCCCGAGGAGCAAAGTAATGTGAATGGAACATCATCGAGTTATAGCTGTCCACAATTTCCCCATTTTGGACATCAATGAAGTATTCCCAGTCACCCAAGGGATTTTCAGCCGGAACGGTTAAGTGATAAGTTTCTACGTGTCCCTGCTGGGTGGGATAAAGGACGGTTTTATGGGTAATGGTACCTCTTAATTCCATTGCTTCTCCCAAATCTTTTCGAGCAATCTGACGAGCCTCTTTCAGAGATATAGTCTTCTCGCTACGTTGAACGGAAATTTGGGGACGCAAACCACTTGTCACCATCCGAACTTGATTCTTATCATCTACACCTACCAAAACACTTGCCCCAAAAACGGGTAATCCCTGGTGATTTTGCTGGAGACGAATAAACTGTAGTCCGTTCCACTCAAAAGAGTCAACTTGAGTTAGCTCCTCTGCGTCGTCTGCACTTATCCCTAAAACTTTAGGGTTTTCCATCAAGAAGGATTGGCTGACTCCTGTCGCAGTACCTGCCATTGCCATCGATAGTTTACCTTCGATCCAGCTAGGAGTTCCAGTCATGGTATTCCATTTCAGAGAAGCTCCCGGATGCTTTTCTAAAAGTGCTTTGCTTTCTTGCGAAGCAAAGGCCATTGGTTGTACAACTGTATCGGATAATAAAGCATCAATACGATTTCTGTTAGCAGGGTGACGTAAGCTAGATTCTTCATGAAACATATGAATACTCCTTTTTTCTTTAACTTGCTTGTTGTCTTCGATTTCAAAATTAGGAGAAAAATGTGAGGAACTTGTGAGGAAATTTACCTAATAGTTAAAAATCATGCTAGTCTTTTCAACAATTTGATTTAAAGTATATTTTTTGCAAAGACTTTTTGTGCATATATTTGAGTTGCAGTAATCATGCAAGTTCAATTTAGGATTATTCTCTCAATGTATAAAATATTGGTGTATAAGTTAGATAAGAAGGTTACTTCAAAGACTTGAAATTTATCTCTATTCACGGTTTATGAGAGATAGGTAATTTCTTCTGGCTCTACAATTACCTATCTCTGTTTATTCACTTAGAATTATGAACCTTTGTGAAACCAGTATGATAATCGTGGACATTAGAAAGCACAATCGATGCATTTGTGTCGTAAACAATATATTTCACAATTACACCACCGCTATGACGCAAGCGATTGCTTAGAAAACTTTGGCTTGTACGGTTGGTGCCACCAGCAAGAATTTCCACAGATATAAAATATACCTTATTTTGTTCGGAATCTACAATTGATTGAAGACTTCGGGAGCTAGCAATGGCTTCCAAAAGACTTTTTCCTGTATTTTGATTAGTTAATTCCCCAACTAGTTGATCGAAAGACTTATTGACTTCTTTTAACTTAGCCAACTGCTGTGGAGTTAAATTAGGAATTGTCTTTTGTGCTTGATAATTAAGCCGTTGCAAATTACTGATATCTTTGAGAATACTTTCAATTGCATCTTCTCTAACCAAAGGATATTCTGCTGGGTAATAAACCGATACATTAGATCGATCTGCCTCTCGAAATTTAGAACTGAGTTTTGCAACAAATGCTTTGGTGTTTACGTCAACTGATGTCCCCTTGTAAGTCTCATTCACTCTAAAGAAGGGTAACAAATCGAATAAAAAACCAGCTGTAGCTGTGGCACTAGGATCTATAAAAGAAGAACCATCATCGTCGGGAATCTCTATATTATCAGGTATCAATTCTTGATAATCTTTTTTGATTGAATTAATTCGAGCCTTGAAGAGTTCATAATCCAGTTTTGCAAATGCAAATGGTACTGCTTTTCCATCAAAAACAATTAGAGAAACTTTAGAACCGACTTTATCAAGTATCTCAGTTTTGATTTCTTCAGTTACTACTTCCATGATTCGATTCATGGATTGGTAGGCTAGAACTGTATTTTCAAATGTTACCTTGTCATCGGCTGAAATTGTGCCTAATGGTGCATTAGATGAATCAATATCTGGTAATAATGCTTCTGCTGCCGCTCTTTGAGCTTCTATCCGAGCTTTCTTATTCTCTTCAAGTTTCGTCCTTTCCTCCTCAATTTTATTTTCATTTTGTAATTTTTCTATTTGTTCTTTCTGCTCCTCAATAGTCTGCCCCAAAACTTGAGAATTTATTCCAATTCCAAACAAGCTTAATACAGTAATCAAAGTAAAAAACGTTGTGTACTTGAACACTATTTGAAACTTATTGTTATTCATAATCACCTACCAACCCAAGACGTGGTGAACTATTAAACTAGGAAAGAATATAAGTTGTTCTCCTTCTTTTTGAGTGGTTTATTGTCTACAATTTCAAAATTAGGACAATAATGTGAGGATTTCGTGAGGAAATCTAATTATGCGTAAAAAATATAGCCAGTGTTATTGTTGCACCAATTTTGAGTATATTTATTTAAAATGGTTGCTATAGTAAGCTTGAGGCTGTCGATATTATGCAAAGATTATTTTTGTTTATTTTATTTTTGTATTAGAAAATACTTAGAAGCTAATAAGCGATAGAACGCAATCCTTTGATTGTCACCCCCGATACACCTTTAGTTGAGGTGATTCAGCTAATGAGTCAGGGGTGGGTAAGAAGTTGTCATCTCGATCAAAATCATTCCTCTTCAGATAAAAATCAGGTGGCGTCAGTACACAGCAGTTGCGTCTTGGTAACGCAGGATTCGCAGTTGATTGATATTTTTACTGAACGCGATCTGATGCAGTTGCTTGCTGCTGGCAGAATATTACATGAGAAAACTATTGCAGAAGTGATGAGCCAGGAAGTCGTGACGCTAAAAGCTTCTGAAGTTGAAGATGTTTTTACCGTCTTGAGTTTAACTTGCGATACGCGAAGCGTCACGCCTCCGGCATATCGGAATATTCGTCATCTACCAATTGTTGATGAGCAAAACCAACTTCTGGGGATAATTACCCCCCAAGGAATGCGAAGAGCGCTTCATCCTACCGAGTGGTTGAGATTTCGCCGAGTTGCTGAAGTGATGAATACCCAAGTTCTTCATGCACCTCCAACAATATCGGTGTTAGATGCAATCAAATTAATGGTTGAACATCATGCTAGCTGTGTAGTGATTGTACGGGGGGCAATGGGCAATGGGCATGGGGCATTGGGCATTGGGGATATGAATTCCCCATCTCCACTTATTCCTATTGGAATTCTTACCGAACGCGATATTCTGCAATTTCAGAAGTTGGAGTTAAATTTACAACGCACGCAGGTACAAACTGTCATGAGTTCGCTGCTATGTTTGGTAAATGCGGAGGAGTCATTATGGGCTGTACACCAGAAAATGCACCAGTATCGGGTACGAAGGCTGGTGATTGCTGGTCAAGCGGGAGAATTACGGGGTATAATTACGGAAACTAGCTTACTGCAAGCTTTAGACCCGACTGAGATGTATGGGGTTTTGGATCTATTGCAACAAAAAGTAGAACGCTTGGAGCTACAAAGAAGTGAACTATCGCAAAGCTACACCGAGCAATCTCAACTTTATCAGCAAGTACAAACGGCACTCGAAGAACGCAAGCAGATAGAAAAAGTACTGCGAGAGGAAAGAAATTTAACATCTGCTATTTTAGATGTAGCCGGAGCTTTAATTGTTGTTCTGGATAAACAAGGAAAAATTGTTAGCTTTAACCAAGCCTGTGAAAGAACCACTGGTTATAGTTTTGAAGAAGTAGAAAATAAGCAGGTATCGGATTTAATTGCTCCCGAAGAAATAGAAACTACTACAAAAGTGTTTGAGCAACTTAAAAAAGGTAATTTTCCCAATCAATACCAAAATAATTGGGTAGCAAAAAATGGAAATCTCCATTTAATTAGCTGGTCAAATACTTGTTTAATTGATGATGATGGTTCTATCAAATATATTATTGCAACTGGAATTGATATTACTGAAAAAACGCAAATAGAAGAAGATTTAAATCGCTTTTTCTCGCTTTCTCTGGATATGCTTTGCATCGCAGGGTTGGATGGCTATTTTAAACAAGTTAATCCAGCTTTTGAGGAAACTTTGGGGTATCAGAAAGTTGAATTATTTGCACAACCCTTTTTAAGTTTTATTCACCCAGATGATGTTGCACCGACTTTAGCGGAAATGGACAAACTTTCCCAAGGAGTCAAAACTATTGCCTTTGAAAATCGCTATCGCTGTAAAAATGGTTCTTATAAGTGGCTACAGTGGAATGCGACTCCTTACGAGCAACTACTTTATGCAGTAGCGCGAGATATTACCGAACGCAAGCAGACGCAAGAAAAAATTAACGAGCAAGCTGCTTTACTAGATGTCGCTACCGATGCAATTTTGGTTCGGAACTTGGAAAACCAAATTTTATTTTGGAATCAAGGTGCGGAACGTTTATATGGCTTTACCTCAGCAGAAGCTTTGGGAAAAAATGCCGATGAATTACTTTTGGGCGATTCTTTACCACAATTAGAAGAAATCTATCAAGTACTGTTTGATAAAGATTACTGGAAAGGGGAACTACATCAAGTTACTAAAGATGATAACGATATCGTGGTTTTTAGTACCTGGAACTTAGTACGCGACGAACAAGGGAATCCCAAATCAATATTAATTGTTAATACTGATATTACCGAAAAAAAGCAATTAGAAGCTCAATTTCTCCGCGCTCAACGTTTGGAAAGTATCGGTACGTTATCTGGTGGTATTGCTCACGATTTAAACAATATTTTCACCCCGATTTTGGCGATTTCTCAACTTCTTCCGCTTACAATTCCGAAAGCGGATGAACAAACTAGGCGTTTATTCGACGTACTTGAAAATAGTGCTAAACGGGGAGCAACTTTAGTTAAACAAGTGTTATCTTTTGCGCGAGGAGTTCAAGGCGATCGCACTCCGCTTCAAATTAAGCATATCATCTCGGAAATTAAAGATTTTGCTCGCAACACTTTTCCGAAATCAATAGAAATTCAAGTCGGTTTACCCGATGATTTACGGTTAATTAGCGCCGATGCAACACAAATTCATCAGGTTTTGATGAATCTTTGCGTCAATGCTCGCGATGCCATGCCTAAAGGCGGTACGCTGAGTATAGAAGCCGAAAACATTGATATTGATGAAAACTATGTCAAGATGAATTTAGATGCAACCGTAGGAAATTATGTTGTAGTTACAGTTGCAGATACGGGTACGGGTATTCCTCCAGAAACTAAGATGCGAATTTTTGAACCATTTTTTACTACTAAAGAACAAGGTAAAGGTACTGGATTAGGACTTTCAACCACAATTGGTATTATTAAAAGTCACGGTGGTTTTATTAATGTCTACAGCGAAGTTGGTGAAGGAACAAAATTTCAAGTTTATTTACCAGCAGTTCATATAGAAAAAATTGTACAAGATGAAAAAATAGAAATTCCCGAAGGAAAAGGAGAATTAATTCTTTTAGCAGATGACGAGATGAGTATTAGGGATATTACAAAAGCATCTTTGGAAAAACATAACTATCAAGTGCTTACTGCTAGTAATGGAATTGAAGCAATTGCGCTTTATGCTCAAAATCAAAACGAAATCAGCGCGGTATTAATGGATATAAAGAAAAAGGAAATAGAATAACACCAAAAACATCCACAAAAAGGATAGTCGAAGCATCCATCAGGTATGCAGACAATATGGTTATTATCCTAAGACCGGAAGACGATGCAACAGAAATACTCGAAAGAATCAATGAGTTTCTAACAGAACGCGGGATGAAGATAAGTGAGAAGAAGACAAAGATAACTGCTGCGACAGATGGATTCGACTTTCTAGGATGGCATTTCAAAGTGCTTAAAGATGGAAGATTCAAAAGCTATCCCCCAGTGGACAACTTTAAAAAATTCCGTCAGAAAGTAAAAAACATCGTTAATTGCTCGAACTATGGCTCTAAGGCAAAAGCTGAGAAGCTCGCACCAATAGTTAGAGGCTGGAGAAATTACCACAAGTTCTGTGACATGAGCAGCGCCAAGTTCTCCCTATGGCACATCAATCACAGAACGTGGAAAGTTTTCAATAAGGAAACGAAGAATACAAGAAAATCAACTACACAGTTGATTAAGAAAGCATTCCCAAGTGTCCCTTACTCCGAAAACAAGTTCGTAAATGTCAAAGGAGACAAATCCCCTTATGACAATGATATAACCTACTGGAGCGAACGCAATAGCAAGTTATATGACAACGAAACCTCTAAAGCTTTAAAAAGGCAAAACCATTCATGTAGTCACTGTGGATTAAAATTTACAAGCGAAGAGCGAGTACATCTACACCACATTGACGGTAATCATAACAACTGGAAAACTAAAAATCTAGTGACAGTACATGAATCCTGTCATGATTATATACACATGAGCAAAGAAGTCATCTTCTAAGAATATCGGAAGCTGGATGCACGGAAACGCGCACGTCCAGATTTAAAAGAGAGGTGCGGAGGATAATACCTCCCATCGACTCTACCACTAGCATATCTATCCGATTAATTGAGCTACCCGGATTGCAGATGTAATAGCACCTTCATGTAAGCCATCTGCTAAGTAAGCACCTGCATGATAAGTATGGTTTTCTCCATTAGTATCAACTACCTCGTCTCGGTATCGGAAAGATTCAACAGTATATAATGGCGTATCATGTTCCAAACGCTGAATAATTTGATCTCGATCAATTAAAGATTCAAGATTAAACGCCAAGTTATATTTAACTTCAGATGAGACACCACACAATTGATTGAGATAAGCATTATATCCCCATCCCGTCGCCGTCTCGAAAAAATCAAACTCCGAAGGTTGTTTAATACCGTATCTATCGTACATTGAAGTATCGGCATGAATCAGCGTGACTATTTGATTGTTCTCCCAAGCACGAAAGCGTCTGATTTCAGCAACTGTGGGATCTAACAATAGCTTTAGCACTCGATCCGGTGGAGTCGCAAACACAACTTTATCAAATCGATAGGTTGCACCGTCGGATAGTTCAATTTTTACACCATCTTTGATTCTGGAAATATATGCAACGTTGATATTTCGCAGAATTTCCCCTTTAAAACGCTGTAAAATCTTTTCAATATAGGAATATACCCCACCTTTGATTCTAAACCAGTCAATAAAAATATAATCTCGCAGAGAGAGAATGCCTAATTCCGCAGGAAAATCATCAATCAGTTCAAAGTGCATCGAATAGCTGTACATCGTCAGCAATTTGATCCAGGTGTTTCTCACACATTGAGTCTTTAAAAAGTAAGATAAAGACCGATTATAGACGGACGGTATTTGAGCAAAATGAGTTTTTAACCAAAAACCAGCCGAACGAGCGTATAAACCGTCAAGCTTGAGAAATTCAATTAGTCGCTGTATTCCAGTGAAATTTTTGCGGATAGAGGAGGTAGAATGTATATGACGACCGTTTTTGAAAAACATCGTAGAAGCTAAATCTACAGGTTCTAAATCAACTTCTAATTCTTTCATCAAGTTAAGAAAATTATGAAAATTACCAGGAAATTCCAGTACTCCACCTTCTAAAAATTCGTTACATTCACAGCCTTCGGGTTTAACATTTTTATTAAGAGTGCGAATATGTCCTCCTAAAATAGGCTGCTTTTCAAATACCGTGACATGATGACCTTGTTTATCGAGAAGATAAGCCGTGACTAAACCGCTAGCTCCCCCGCCAATAATAGCTATTCTCATCACTCACTCCTGTAATAATTCTGTTTGATTAATCAAATTATTCGTAAACATAGGGAATAGGTAATAGTTAGTACCACCGGAGTTATTTAAGAATAATTGAGTATAGGTAAGGGGTAAGAGAAGAATATTCAACAGCTTGGTAACTGAAATTCATTCCTAAATACCTATTACCCATTACCCATCAAAATCTTGTCTCCCGATAACCTTTGATATAAAAGCGCTCCCGTCCAAAATGTCGGTGCAAATCCTGGATACCCCGATGAAGCATTGCAAAAATAAAAGTTATTCAAAGAGGTTTGATGATTTAATCGACCAATCCCCATGTTTTTAGGGGTAAGACTGGAACCATAAGAATTGCCATGAGGACAATGACAAAATCGTTCGTTAGTTGTGGGACTGCCAGTAATTTTAAAGACTAAGTGTTGTCGAATATTTGGAATATATTGCTTCTCAACAACATCTAAAATAGAATTTAAAATCTCCTCTTTCTTTTGCCGATAAGCTTTTTCATCCCGTGTTTTAAGTTCTTGAAAATAGCTGTAGTCAGCCACAGTCAAAAATTCGATAATTTGACAGTCTTCGGGACAATCACGCTCCTCGGTAGTTAATAAAGTGGGAGTAGTAATGGCAAAACTAGGATTCGAGTAATCGTGAGAAACGTACATTTGATAAAATGCCTCATTCAAGTCTTGATGACCTGTATGAAAAGTATTCCATTTACCAAATCCATAGTCTCGCAGATCAATATCTTTGACTACACAGTATGCCATGTAGTTTGAGGCAGAATATTCGTAATTAAGTTTTTTTCGCACCGTTGGAGAAAACTTTTCATATCCAATCATTTTGGCGGCTTTCTTGGGATCTATATTGCAAATGACGGTATCGGCAGTAAACTTATCAGTCTGATGGGTTATCAAATCCATAGCTTCAACACCTGTAACTGTCTTACCCAAAAGCATAAAGTTGACAACTTCAGTATTGAAAATCACTTCACCACCATTATCAACAATCGCTTTTACTAACCCATTAATCACAGCTTCAAAATGATGGGTAGGATAATAAGCACCTTCTTGATATCCTGAAAATAAAATTACCCAAGCATAAAAAGAAAGTTGATTTGGTGGAAGTAAAAAGTCTTGCCACTGCGAAGCTAAAAGCGTTTGTGCGGCTTGAGGTAATTTGAATTTATCAAAAACATCTTGCAGCGTACTATTAAGATACATAACGGTGCTGCTGATTTCACCGAAATGCTGAAATAATTCCCCAGGATTCACCGGAGGAGATCATATTTTCAATCCTTCTCTAATCTTTTTAACTTCAAAAACGAACTTACTAATTTTATCTGCATCTTCAGGAAACAAATCGGAAAGTCGTCGAATCAACTCTTGAGAATCCGAGGGAATATCTAAAGCATAATTTGGCATTCGCATATGGTCAAACCCATTTTGGTCATACCTTTCAAAAGTTATATCTTTATCTAAATTCAGTCTTTTCATCACTCGATTGACAGGTTTACCTTCACCACAATCCCAAACGTAGTGAAGTTGTGCGTTAAAGCGATATTTTTTAGCCATAGTAAAGGTATGACCAAATCCACCCGGATACTCATGGGCTTCCAATACTTGCACCCGTTTTCCAGATTTTGCCATCAGTGCGCCGAATACTAAACCCGATAAACCGCTGCCTAAAATTAGGTAATCAGTTTTCATAATCAGTTTTATTAAATAACTATATTTCTGCTCGATGCGAGCATACAATTCAATTTATAAAATAAATTTGAGAAACTTGTGAGCAATCAGGAAATTTTTCTTCACAATACAGAGTACGCTTTATGCAAGTATCGGATATTACCTAAAAACCGATGTCCTGCCTTCTTAATATATTGTCAACTCTCGCGATCGCAAAGCCCCTCATTAATTAAATGACCAGTCGCACAACTGGGTTGGTGACTTCATGCGGGGATTGGGATAGAGATACAACCCCTGCGCGTTCAAACTCGCCTGTTTAAAAATAATCCAGTCAACCCGATCTTCGCCTATCCCATCGCTATGCGCTAAATCTCCCTGGCTCAAAGATAATCGCCCTTCTTTGTCCCAAGTGAATTCTTTTTGAGGAATTTCAAGCCGGGTACTTTCACCCCAGGAAATCAACATTCCCTCACCGTATAGCCAATCCTTTGAAACCTTTCCCCGTAGGCACACAAAGTCACCACTGTGCGGATAGCCATAGTAACCATCGATAGTCGTACCTTTCTTCACATAATTTAAGCATACACTTGCTCCATCGCGCCAATCTTGAGGTAATGGTTCAGTACATAACTGATAGGCTCCATCTGGAAGATTAGCCAGTGAAGTCTTTGCTATTGGCGAAATATCAGCCTTTCCTTCTTTTTCTAATGATGTGGCTAACGTTGCTGCGTTGGAAAATAGCAGCCAGCTAACTAAGCCTATCAAACCAATAGAGTTATACCAGTTAAACATCTTATATTTCTTTGACTGCTTTCAATTTTTATCCTATTGGAACAATTTGGCGAACTTGTGAGTCTGCCAGCCGTTTAAGCATCTTCCCAAATGATTTATTAGAGTATTTGGTCAAAAACTAGAGAAGAAAAAATAAAAAGAACTGTATTGTAATATTTCCAGCACTAACCATACTCTGCTTTCATGGAGCGATCGCGATTGCGATCGGCTTGGGGAAATCAACATTCCAACCTTGGTCATTCACGGTACCGCAGATCCGATGATTAACTATCAAAACGGGGTCACACTCGCTAAGGAAATTCCCGGTGCCACCTTGCTAACCCTGGAAGGAACAGCACACCAACTGCATCGAAATGATTGGGACACAATTACTAATGCCATCATCAAACACACAAAAGAATGATATTTTTCTAAAATTTGATTATTTTTCTGCAATTACTAACATTTCAAAATCTTCGGTTGATAATTTATCGGCTCGACTAAAAGCACCAAGTTTTGCACCAAAAATATCAATGTTTTGGAAATTCAATGTTTTTAATAGCCAAGTTATTTCGGATGGTACATAATATCTTTCATTATATTGAATCTCTTTTTTGTTGTTAGAATCATCTTCGATATAGATAGTACTAGTATATCTAAAAGTCATTAAATCAAATGAACAATCACCGTATGTAGCATTCCCCGATTTTGCTTCTGGACTCAGAAATTCTTTTACTGAATGAAATAAGGGAAACAAACCGTTCAAAGTAGTAAAAATTAATTTTCCTTTTGTTTTTAAAGCATTGGCAGCATTCTGCAAAATTTGAAAATTCATTTGGTCGGTTTCCATTAAAGAAAATCCACCTTCACATAGCATAATAACTCAATCAAATTTATATAAATAAGGAAGTTTTCTTGCGTCATGTTTTTCAAAAACAATTTGGAGATTTTGTTCAGTTGCTTTTTGTTTTGCTCGTTGCAACATAGATTCGGATAAATCAATGCCAACAACTTTGTAGCCTCTTTTGGCTAATTCAATAGAATGCCTGCCAGTACCACAGCCTATATCAAGAATTTTTGCTTCTTTGTTATATTCGATTTCTTTTTCAATAAAATCGCACTCTCCAATAGTTCCTTGAGTGTAACTTTCGTTATCGTACTTAACTGCGTAATTGTCAAACAATTCTTCATACCACTGTTTCATCTCTTTTCTCCTTTTTTCTATTAAAATTTTTCGGCGTATATCAGCTTTTTATTACAGCAATTTTTATCTCACTCAAATATAATCTTACTTTCCAGTTAGACTCATTGCTTAATCAATATTCAGCTTAATTATTGGTACTGTACTTAATAAGTATAACCACAAATAGTCAGTTTGATTTCATAGCCCTTTGTTTCTAATCTGCGTTTGCTTATGCGTTGAGATTACGGCAATTGGAAGATTACTCTCAAACCAATTAGAAGGTAAATTTAACTCTTTTCCAGCATTGTTAATTATCGTCATTATTCTTTTCATATCTGTAACTTTATGACGATAACAACCATTAGAACCTTTACCAGCCATCAAATTACCTTCACGTCCGTGGAAACCAAAATTGACTGGATTACCATTTTATCTTTCTGCCCTTTAGGAGAATAAAAATTACCGTAGGCAGGTTTGAAACTAGAACTATTATCGCGATTAATATAATCTAATGTATAGATACCATGCGGTGGGTGCCATTCATAATAACGTGCGCCAATGGCAGAAAAGCTTTCTCTATTTATTTGATTGTTTTTGCTTTTATAAATAATCGTAGTTGTAACTTCGGGGGAAGTTTGACCAATTTCAAAAACAATCATTACGGAAGATTTTGTTTTATTTTCTGGGTTATAACCAAATGTATTCAAACAAGATTCTACGGTTTCTTTGTCTCCGGTTTGAGGCATTCGATTGAGTAGCCCATTCAAACATTTATTCTCATTTGATGCTAAAGTTGAGTCATAATAAATGCTTTTATTTGGATTATAATTATCAAATTCGTAGGAGTAAATTTGTGCGGCATGAGTTTTTTCTAAAAGCAGGCTTACATTGAGTGATGTCAAAACGAGAAGCATCAATAGGTTATAAAATACTATTTTTGACCAAACTTTTAAAAATAGCGTTATCATTTTTATGACTCCTATAAATAATAACGTTCTATCAATAATATAATCTCTAGTTTTGTGTAGGAGCTAAAGGCTGAATGTAATTTTTAATTACTAACCTTTTCACTAATGATATTTCATCAAAATTACATCAATAACTAATTACAAAAAAGCTTGTTCCAACTTGATTCAATGGTAAAGCAAAACTATCCTGCCTTTGTAGTGGAATTTCTTGAAGTAGTCTCATATTACTACCAAAAATTTTATACGCTGCTACCGCACAGGCTGTCTGTGAATCTAAAAGTTGTTTCTCACTTTCTTCAAATTTAATTAAAGTTGAAGGATGTTTTCCAATTTGTAAAAGCATCATTTTGTATTCTCCTCTTTCATAGTCCGTTAATTTAGACATCCAAGGCTGTCTATATTCATTACGCCATTGTGGAATCGTATTCCCAGAAAAAGTCAACATAGCGGGGGTTTTCAAAGTTATTCCATTATCTAAAAAATATGTTGATGCCGGAATTTTGACCAAACAACCGTTTTGACGAGTAAATATTATCGTTCCAGGAGTAATTTCATGTTTGATAACGATTGCAAGCGGTTCTTGAATTTGTAGAATTTTTGCACTTTCTAAATCAGATGTTGCTGTTTGTGCATCAGTTTGGTTGCAAGTTAAAGCAGCTAAAAAAACAGCAAAGATAAAACTCCAAAAAAATTTCATAACTATCCTCCGTAGACAATAAATAATAAGTTATAAATATTGTCCAAAGGTAATTTGATGTAGGGATTTTAGATTGTGAATTAGCTATTATAGACAACTGTCATATGTAAAACATTTGCTAGATAGCTTTACTCAAATCTTTGGGAATTTATAAGTATGTAGTAGATGCACTCACAGCTAGTTTTGTCAGAATTGATGCAGAATTAGATTGCTCAAGAAGTATTTTTTTCCGAAATTTAGTTACAACCTGTTGCCGTGCAGTTACGAGGTTTGTCAACCACTGGTTCTGGATTACTAATTCGTACTACTTCTTGCTTGCTATGGACGGGTGTACAATTGGCGATCGCGTGGGTTTCTGCTTCCCGACGGCTGACTCCACCTGTATTTAGACGTTGTTCAAAGGCTTGTTGATTATTTACAACACCTATAGCCGTTTCAAAGGCTGTATTCATTTTGTTTTGAACGCTACCACGATTTTCGATTGTATCCATCTTAGTAGTAGAAAGATCCAAGGCATAACCGAAACCACCACCAGCAATCCTTCTGGGTTTTAGGGCAAAGCCTTGACGATAATTAACACTAGTACCGCAAGCCGAACGGTAGTTGAAAGAAAATGCTTCACCACCAGTTCCAGGTGCTTGGGAACCAAACTGAATGCTGTTGTATTCGTCACCATCAACTTTAACTTTTGTGGATGGCGAAACGCTAGTTGCACCAGTATTTACAGACATTTGATTCTTTTGGTCGCCGGTTCTAGCTTCACCACCTTCGCTAACATTCAAGTTAGTATTGCGACTGTTGCCACTATCGCTAACTGTTGCTTTAGCATTACTCTCGCTAGATGAATTAGAACGACTTCTAGAATTAGAGTTTGAAGAAGCAGGAGCAATCACAGTTGTGTTCGTTCCACCATTTCGACTTTTTGGTTTACATTAGGAGCGTGATTATTACCACCTCCGTTATGACCGTTGTGCGGTGGTTTTTGATGCCCATTGCCACGAGAATCGTAAATTGCGGTATTACTTGCATCGCAACGAGGATCGAGCGGTACAATTGTCGTTTCTGGCTTCACAATTAATTAACTGACGTAATCTACCAGTTGGATTAATTGTCAAGTTACTTCCGCTAACAGAAGTTTCGGGACCAATAGCACGACCATTAAATTCTTGCTCAACATTTTGACCAAAGACTGGATTTGCCAGAAAAACAGCACTTGCTGAAAAACCAACGAAACCGATTGTTACCACTTTTTTGACTAACATAATACCCTCCTATTGATTAAGTATTATGGCTGACAAATAAGCAAAGTTTTTGTTACTTACTATTTAGCAAATTATTGTTTTTTTCACAGCATCAAATGCTGGATTTACTTAATTCCTCAAGTAGTAGTTTACTGCTTTAAACTCAAGCAGAGAGATATCACCTAAGTATCAGCCAAATTTAAACTGACTTAAATTGACTCATATGTACATAATAATACTTGTCGGTTGGTTGATGTTTAAGCTATTCATTGGTACTCCTAGAAACTTTTTTTCAAATGCAATCAATAAACAGAAATTGCGTTTTTTCAAATAAAAGCAGTATATTAAGTCAAAAACATCAATAATTTCAAACACTTTTTATTTTTTTACAACTATGTATTCCCTCCTTTAAAATCCTTAAAATCTTTACTTTGCCGAACAAGCAGAAAAACTATGAGAACTTACGTTCTAAAGATTACTCAAACAACGCTCTATACATATATTGGGCAAATGTAATCATCTATACTGCAATCTTATTAATTAATTGTGATATTCTTGTGAGGAAGACTGTGGAATTTACTTAAAAATAGTGTTGAAATAATTAAGATAAATTGATTTAAGTAGGTTGGCTAAAATAAACCGAACTATTTAACGAAATGTAAAAGTATCGAAATCCTTGCGATTGCTTGATTCCGCTATGTCCTATCGGACACGCTACGCGCACCCACTACAAGCGCGTCACACCTTAAAATTAATGTGATCAAGTACTACTAAGCGCTACTACGAACCTTTTAAAATTAATGGGACAGACCATTGCATAATTCTACTAATACTTGTTGCACTACATCTTCTGTCGCTTGTTCAATTTCTGGAGAAAGTCCAATTCCATAAGCAAAATTTTTTCCTTCTACACCGTAAATAATTAACTTGGGGGGGAGTTGATTTAAAGTTCTTGCTAATTCCACTGCTTCGGCAACACTAAAAGCATGGGTAGAATAGTTGAAAAATTTTGCGGGTACTGTTTGTACTTGGACATCGATACGGTGAATTTTACCGACTTCAGCCCCAGACATCACAGCATCAAATAGGTAAACTGTTGTTGCATCTTGCCATAATTCCATCAATGCAACTCCTTCCCCCGATGCTTGAATAATTTTAATTTCTGGAGGTAATTGGTTGCGGAATTTTTCAGCAACAACTAATCCAACAGCATCATCCTGGCTAAATTTATTACCAATGCCAATCAGTAATATTTTTTGGTTATTATTCTCTTTCGACATCAAGTTTAAGGAAATGAGTTGAACAAGATATACAAGGATCGTAGTTACGAATTACCTGTTCCGATTGTTGCCGCAATTGTTCTTCTGGTAAATCTATGTGTTGCTCAACAAACTGCCACAAATCTTTTTCAATAGTAGACTGGTTTTGAGATGTAGGAGGGACAATCTTGGCATCAAGAATATCTCCTTGCTCGTCAAGTTGATAGCGGTGGTAGCAAATGCCGCGAGGTGCTTCGGTGCAACCATGTCCTGTACCGGGTTTAACTGTATATTCAATCACTGGTTGACTAGATATTTCTTCGCTTTCAATAATACGCAGTGCTTCTTGGGCTGCATATAATACTTCTAAACTACGAATAATAATACTTTGAAAGGGATTGCCGCAAAATGATTCTAAACCAATATCGCGGGCAATCGCTTGAATACGGGGTGTTAATTTATCAAAGTTCAAATTGTAGCGTGCGAGGGGCCCGACAAAGTAATTTTCTCGTTCTTTAATAGTTGAATGTAAAGCTGTAGAATGAGGTTTATGTATTTCTGCAATCCGATTGTAAAATTCACTAATAGGAATATTCAAACCTTTGTTAGAAACCAAACGTCCTTCGTTCATCGGATATTCGTCAGGATGTTGCAGCGCCACAAATTCGTAGTCTGGCTCAAACTCGGGAAAAGTAAACCCAGCCACCCAACGTGCTGTTGATTCGGCAGCCTCGATTGCCCACTGCAATTCTGGGACTAAGGACTGTAACTCTTGTGTTGTCGGCATTTTGTAAAATCCACCCACGCGCACGTTGATCGGATGAACTTCCCTACCACCAATTAAAGACATGATATGATTGCCGATTTTTTTTAATCGCAATCCTCGTTGAACAATATTTGGGTAAACATGAGCCATCTCAACAGCGCTGTCGTAACCGAGAAAATCGGGAGCGTGTAACATGAAGATATGTAAACTATGGCTCTCCATCCATTCACCACAGTAAATCAGCCGTCGCATTGCTCGAATTGCACCAGTAACTTCAACTCCAAAACAATCTTCCATTGCATGAGTGGCACTCATCATATAGGCAATTGGGCAAATACCGCAGATCCGGGCAGTAATATCTGGTGCTTCGCTATACTTGCGTCCCCGTAAAAATGCTTCAAAAAATCGGGGTGGTTCAAAGATTTTTAGTTTAACTTCTTTAACTTTACCGTTTTTGATTTTCACATACATCGCGCCTTCACCTTCGACGCGAGCCAGATAATTGACTTTGATTGTTTTAGTTGTCATGACTCAAAGTTGGTGAGACATCATTTAAAGTATTCATCATTTATTCTTCCCATTACTGTATCGCTAACTATTCATCAATCAGTGTTTTACCTTATGGATCAAGACCATAGCCCTCCTCAATCAATTTAATTAACCGCCGAGAAAAGCGAAATGCAGGCGCACCATCAGTCACATCATGATCGAATAGAATCGTCATGCTCAAATATTCTCGGATTGCGATCGCGTCGCCAATTACCCCTGGTTTTCTAGCAATGCTGCCCAAGGCAAAAATTAAAGGATGGATGCCGATGGGAATCCCCCACCCATAGCCGCTATATTTGGCAGCGCTGCCTATCGATGTTACAGCAACCGTTCCCATCACTTTCTTGGCAAAAAAGGGGTCTGTAGCCAATCGCCGCCAAACCAGCAAGTTTCTCATAAACCTTGGCATTAACGTGAAAATCTTAGTTAGATTGATGTTTTGATGCGCCCCTAGTTGGACTTGTCCTGATGTCAGCAATTCTTTTTGGGCTGTGCGGATTTCAGTATGGATTTCTTTAACCGTTTTCTGGTTCGCTTGCCTGATTATATAGGGCATTGGTAGGGTTTCTAAGTCTTCATCACAATCAACTAATCTTTCTACGACAACCGAGATATCCACATCATCAAAAAGAATCAGCCGCTTTTTTCCCTTTCGCATCGCGTGGATATATTTGTGTTCGCTGACTGCCTGAGCAATGCACTTAATAACGTAACCTGTAAAGGACAATCCTTCGCCAGTTTTGGCTTTAAACTCATGGATAGAGTCGCGAGCTTTCGTTACGTCAACTTCAAACAACATGGGGATGTGGTGTTTTGTTTGCCCAAAATCCAGCGTGTCAAGTGTTGGATTGCGAAATTCAGGAAATCTTCGCTCCTCATAGGTGCCAATTTCATCCATAGCTTTCCTCCAACATCGTAACTGTTTTATTTAAGCCAAGGGTAAGTAATGAGACTCACTTTCTTTACGAAAAGCTTCTGCGTAAGCGTTATAAGTGCGGTAACTGCGTACTAAATCGGCTTCACTGACACCCAAACGCTGCCACCAACTAGTTAAGGATGCAGTATTCGGAGTTTCAGCAGGACCATAACAACCATAGCAACCCCGGTTATATGCCGGACAAATTGCTCCACAGCCAGCTTGGGTTACAGGTCCGAGGCAGGGTATACCTTGGGCAACCATGACGCAGACAGTACCCCGACGCTTACACTCCATGCAAACGCTGTATTGCGGAACATTAGGTTTGCGGTGATGTAAAAACGCGCTAATTACCTCTAATAATTGGTACTTATTTATCGGGCAACCCCGTAACTCAAAATCAACAAATACATGGTCGGCGATCGCAGTCGATTTATTTAATGTTTCAATATATTCTGGGGATGCGTAAACAATAGAAGTGAATTCTTTAACATTCTTAAAATTACGCAATGCTTGAATACCGCCAGATGTTGCACAAGCTCCAATCGTGACGAGATGTTTTGATATTCGTCGTACCTGGTGAATCCGCTCCTCATCGTGGGGTGTAGTAATCGAACCTTCTACTAAAGATAAATCGTAAGGTCCTTTGACAACAGCGCTGGAAGCTTCGAGAAAATTGGCAATTTCAACTTCCCCTGTCAATGTTAGTAATTCATCTTCACAGTCAAGCAAGCTTAGCTGACAACCATCACAGGAAGCAAATTTCCATACTGCTAGTTTAGGTTTTTTATTCATAAAAACTCTTGGTTGCGGCATCTACGTTTATACAGAAAGAATATGAGGATTTTGTGAAGAATATCCCCCCAAATACTTTAGAGACGTTGCACTGCAACGTCTCAGGTAATGTGAAATCATTTTGAGCAATATAAAATCACCTTAAGAATCTGCATTCATGTTTTGCACGGTGACTTCAAGCTGCGCGATCTTAGCTAAAGCTTCTCCTATGATTGAATTTAAAAGTATTTTTATCTGTCTCTATCAAGGGTTGATGGACTAGGTTTAGGATACACCGATCGCAACTCAACGAAATTCCTTGCTTTAGCACTTTACACTCCTTCACTATTCAAAATGGCAATGCTTTGGGTAAACTCGCAAATCCCACAGACAAAGTAGCAAGTCGTGCCAATGTCCATATGCTTGAAGTTATCAATACTCCCCTGTATCATCAGTAGGATTTTGAGGAACGGCTTTTACATTTATGGGCGATCGCCATGTTTATCATTCCAGCCTTTTAACTTGTATAGTTTATGATTCTAGAAGGGTTAGAAAAACTACTTGCCTTTCATATTCAATCTAATAGCAATCAAGCTCGCAACTGAAGCTATTACCCGTATGAGTTAAAAGACTACGTGAGTATTGTTACACTATTATTGTATATATAAGAACTTATTGCTAAAAGCTTGAAGTTAAATTGACATATTTCTTTAGATTTTTAAATAATTTGTAATGTGATTGCTACACTGGTGCTTTATTTTTGAAGCTCTTTTTTACAAGTGTTTTTCAAAAGTTTTAGAGACGTTGCAATGCAATGTCTTTACTTTGAAACATTGTGTAATCACCTGTTGAAATGTAATTTTTCTCACATTTTTGGAACTAATTTATATTCAACATTTATAATCTAATCCCCTGGCTGTGATGATATCGTAGAACTATGAACAAGCGTTCGCTTCAACAACTAATTTTAATCACCATTTTTATATCTTTTTTAGGATTCATGACTGTTATGGCAATGGGTACAATTAATAACAATCCTTTTCTCAACCAAGACGGCAATTTAATTGCAGAGTTAGAATTTAAAGATGGGCAGATGGGCTTTGTAGGTATTTCTGGAACATCTTGGACAATCCTTCCTGATGGAACCTCTAGGGCTAATCGTTTTGTTAACGATACAGTGTCATCTGCTTACAAAACCTGCCTTCTTGATAAACGGGAATTAGCAAGTATTGCTAAAGTTCTATCCGATGTGAATTTCGCCGAACTCCCTCCCGATATCCCATCCGAACCAATTATTAATCCCCACCTTCTTACTGTTCGTGTGGGAGAAAAATCATCAACACTGCAATTGCAAGCTGGTGAAACTATTGAAAATGCTTTGAAAATACAGCAAAATCAACAGGAAACTCCTCGATGGAGATTCTTGACTGTTGCAGGGGAAATCAATCAACTGATACGTAAAAACTGCGGTGATTATTAATTTATTCAAAATTCAAAAAATATGTTTATTACCTACAACCTAAAGCCTTCATAGCTTGATGCGTACTTAGAAAAATATGGTCTGTGCCTAATTTATCGATAAATCCAACACCAAGTAAATTATCCATTACCGGACCTTTGACTTCAGCTAAGTAAAAACTAATTCCCGACTCTTTCAAACCTTTTATCAAGTTTTCTAAAGTTTCTAAAGCACTTGCATCAATAAAATTAATCCCGCTGCAAATTAATATTAGATGTTCAACATCGGGTTGTTCGTGGATAAGCTTGATTAAATGTTCTTCTAAATAATTAGTATTAGCAAAATAGAGACTTTCATCAACTCGAATTGCGATGACATGAGGATAAGTTTTCACATCATGACGGAGTATATTACGAAAATGTTCGCTATCTCCTACCCTTCCCACAACTGCCATATGGGGTCTACTAGTTCTGTACAAATATAAAACTATGGAAGTAATAATTCCGATAATTATTCCAGTTTCAATACCTGTAATTAGTACTGCGAAAAAAGTAACTAATAAAGACAAAGCATCCGCTTTATTGTAGCGCCACATTTGTTTGAAAGTATCGACATCAACCAATCCAAACACCGCTACCATAATGATTGCTGCTAAAGCCGTTTGAGGTAAAAAGTAGAATAACGGCGTAAAAAATAGTACAACTAATGCAAGCAGCAATGCTGTAATAATCGAAGCCAAACCAGTATTTGCACCAGCCGTAAAGTTAACTACCGAACGGCTAAATCCACCTGTTACTGGATAACCACCTGTAAAAGCCGCGCCTAAATTTGCGGTTCCCAACCCAATTAGTTCTTGATTGGCATCAATTTTTGCCGACGTTTACTTGCTAAAGATTTAGCAATAGCTATGCTTTCCATAAACCCAACAAAGCTAATAGTTAAAGCAATTGGTAATAATTGTTGCCAGATTGTTAAGTCAAAATTCGGTAGAGTAACGGCAGGTAAACCAGCAGGAATTTCACCGACAATTTTGATGTCTGCGGTCTGTTCCAGCTTTAAAATCCATACTAGTAGGGTACTTGCTAATACAACTAATAACGAACCACTGCGAGTAATTGGTGTAATTAAACTTGGTGCGAGTTGCCGACTTTTAAGATAATTATCTAAAGGTTTATTAAAGCAAAGTAGTAACGCAATGCTGCTTAATCCGATACCTAATGAAACTAAATTAGTTTGACTCAAGTTTTGAATTATTGCTTGTAACAATTCATAAGTTGATTCAGTACTAGGGAAATTGACACCGAGTAAATGCTTAAGTTGACTTAAACCAATTATTAAAGCCGCAGCGCTAGTAAAGCCAGAAATTACCGCATGACTGAGAAAATTAACTAAAAATCCCAACCGCACCAGCCCCATAAATGTTTGCAAAATTCCTACTAAGAAAGCCAGAACAACAGCGTAGATGAGATATTGGGGTGTATTTGGTTGAGCTAATTGTCCTACACCAGTGGCCACCAACAGCGAAACCATTGCTACCGGACCGACAGCTAAAGCTCTGCTAGTACCGAATAAAACGTAAATAATTGGAGGAAGAATACTAGCGTAAAGACCTACTTGAGGTGGTAGTCCGGCTAAAAGCGCATATGCCATCGCTTGGGGTATCAGCATGATTGCAACTATCACCCCAGCCATAATATCGCCTACTAGATACTCAGCATGGTAATTAAGCAGCCAATCAAGAAAAGGTAGATAATTACTTAATTTCAGTTTTTGGATTTTGCTTATTGAAATTTTGGGTTTCATTTAACATAAACGGGCATGGGGCAATGGGCAATGGGCAATTTAATTTCCCATGTATATAAAGTTTTACCGATAAATTGGGTGGAATAAGTTTAAAAGCTAAACCAGCATATCTTCGGGGTCAACTTCTGGTTGGTTTAATGGTAATTTTGCTAGTAACAGTGCCATCGCGCAAGTATCTGTGACTCCAGCAAATACTAAACCAGCACCGACAAAACCACTGAGAATAAGAAACCACGGAGATACAAAAGCACCTAAAACGGTTCCGAAGAATACTAAAGAACCTGCCACAATTTGAACTTGGCGAAACATACTAATTGGTGCTTTTTTATTCTTCTGAGTAGGATAACCAGCGGCTTTCCAAGTTGGTAAACCTCCTTTCAAGTGAAGAACTTCTCTAAATCCCGCAGCAAACATTTTATCGGCTGCTTTAGCCGAACGATTACCCGATTGACACTGTAAAACAATCTTTCTATGTGCTTCGTTTGATATTTTGTCAGGATGAAAATGAGAAAGAGGCATTAATTTTGCACCAGGAATATGTTCTGCTGCAAATTCGTTTTTTTCCCTCACATCAATCAATAATGCTCCATCTTCTTCCATCAATTGCTTGAGCGTGGCAGCATCAACTTCTTGCAGTTTGTTTTCAACAAAGCTAGTCATGATGATATATCCTTTTTGAAGATAAATACTCATTTTAGTCACCAATTGTCAGTGAACAGTTAAGAGTTATAAGTTATGAGTTAGGAATCTTAATATTTCTCACCTTGTCCCTTTGTCTCCTCATCTCACGCTGCAACCCTACCGCATAATTCATTAGCTGGAACCGCTTCCATAATTTTTTTCGGATTGGGAAGGTCTAAATTGTTCATTAATTCGATAAATTCTTCACGGCTATGTCCTGCAAACCGAGGATTGAATTGTTTTTCTTCACCGATAGTGGAAACGGTGTGTCCTCTGTAGTCGTGGGCTGGATAAACTAATGTTTCTAGAGGTAGAGTAAATAATTTTTGCGTTACTGAGTCGTATAAAGTACCTGCATCACCATTTTGAAAATCGGTACGACCGCAACCGCGAATAAACAGCGCATCTCCAGTTAATACTCGGTCTTGATTGACTAAATATGCCATGTGGCAGCTTGTATGACCGGGAGTTGCGATCGCCTTAATATTTACTTTACCAATTCCGAGACTATTACCTGCTTTGATTCTGACATCTGCACAAGCGGCTTTTGATTGTTCCGGAACTACACCCAAACAACCTGTAAGTTGACGCAGTTTGTCAGTACCCGTGATATGGTCGGCGTGTACGTGGGTTTCTAAACAGCAGTCTAGAATTAAACCCAATTCTTGAACTAATTTATAATCTCGCTCTACCTGTTCTAGAACGGGGTCAACTAATACTGCTTCTTTCGTTGACTCATCCGCTATCAGGTAAGTATAAGTAGAAGTCTGGGGATCAAACAATTGACGAAATAGCATGATGCAGTTCTCCTGTATGGTTTGTATTGGTAGCTGTCACTAATCAATCTAATTACAACTTAGGAAAAGAATTTGAGGAACTTATGAGGAAAATGCCGTCTTAGTAGAGATAATTGATATTCGTATTCAACATTCAACGGTAGTTGACTTGAATGCGATTTTAAATATCAAATTATTTGATGTTTTATTTTTATGTTTTATATCTTTTTGTAGATGACAAATTAGATGTATTCAATCTATTTATTAGCGTTGCTTAATCGAAATATGAATTAGGAATTTCACATCACATAAGACGTAGCACTGCTACGTCTCTACACAGATTTCGCATTTCCGACAAAATGTAAATAAATATAATTCATTACTTAATTGAGCAAGGTCTATTTATTTGATAAATAATAGTTGCAGAAAGCACTTAAAGTCTTATGAATATGTAAGAATTAATTAGTAAGATAAAGCGATTATTGAGTAAATACGATATTACGATATATCTATTAACTCTTCAAATAATATAGTGGAGGTTATATATGCAGGACTCTTCAAAACTGTACGCAACTCCTACAGAAGGACATATTTCTTTAGGAAAGGGATTGCGAGGTGTTTTAACTCTAATCCCCATTTTAGGATTAACCGCGTTCGCGATGCTCGGCTCTCCTCAGAAAAAGGTGGGAGCTATTGTTGTAGCAGGTGGATCTTGGATTGTTGTTGTTAGCGGTGTACGTGTTGCCGCAGAATGGGAAAGGGGGGTTGTTCTTCGTTTGGGTAAATTCGTTGGTGTTAAGGGACCTGGAATTGTTTATGTCGTTCCAGGAATTGAAACAGTGCGTTTTATAGATACGCGGACTTTAGTTATTAATATTCCTCACCAAAAAGTCATTACCCGAGATAATGTTCCGGCAGAAATTGATAGTGCTTTATTTTTTCTAGTCAGCGATTCAGAAAAGGCTGTTACTTCGATTCGAGATTTTCAGTTTGCTATCTCGCAGTATGCTCAAGCAGCACTTAGAGATGTTATCGGTGGATTAACATTAGATGAATTGTTGTCCGAGCGGGAGCGAATTCAAGCGCAAATCCTGGAAGCTGTTGAAGAGAAAGTCCAGGAATGGGGTTTACATCTTGATTCGGTTCGCTTGCAGGATATTGAGTTACCTGAAGATTTAAAAAAAATGATGTCGCGTCAGGCTTCTGCGGAACGAGAAAAGAGAGCGACAATTACTAAAGCCGAAGGTGACAAACTAGCAGCAGAGAACTTAATGCAAGCCGCGATGGTGATGAAAAGTCATCCAATAGCTTTGGAATTAAGAAGATTGCAAACCATTGATGCTCTTGGAGCTAGCCCTTCAAATACCGTTATTCTTTTCCCCATAGAAATGACAGACAGTCTTAAAAATGTAAAAGCAAAACTATCTGATAATTAAGCACGGTTGTCTATTTTTCTATGAGCGATTGATTCGTAATGCCGGATAATTACTTTTTGTTAGATGGAGAAATTAACTATGTTAAATAAGCCAAAAATCTCAGCAAAGCTCCGCAGAGCAATTGATAAAGAGCTTGAAATTGGAGAATCAGTAGTATGGGTTGGGCAGCCCCTTCCTCGCTTTTTCACTTTTGAATCATTGATTTATTTCTGTATGGGTATTCCATTTACTACCCTTGCAATATTTTCATATATGATGCAGCAGATTTTAAGATTCCAGACTTGAGTGAAGGAATCAAATTTGAGTTTGAGAATATATTTTTTCTTTTTGCAATACCTTTTGTTTTAGCTGGAGTCTGGATGCTTTCGAGTCCATTACGAGAATGGTTCAAGGCATTTAGAACGGTATACTTGATTACTGACAAAAGAGCAATTTCAATTGAAAGTGGTCTGCTTACAAGCATCAGAAACTATGCACCTAGTCAACTGAAGGATTTGTATCGCAAGGACAAAAGGAATGGTACGGGTCATATTATTATTACAACTCGCTTACGTAGAGGCAATGATGGTGATTCTTGGAGTGAAGATATAGGATTTATGAATATCCGTAATCCGAAAGAAGTAGAAAAATTATTGCGGCAATTAGCGAAGACAGAAGTATATTGACGATTAGGACTTATGCAACCGCAAGGAAAAATTAAGCATACGAGACGTTTATTGAATGAGACAAACTCATCTTTGGTATATGACTATATTGATGATATTTAATTTCCTAAATCTTGTGGTGGCTGACGACGCTGACGAAATATTCCTGTTTGATTGATTCCTGTAATCAGCATGACTATTAATCCCAAACCTACTAATAAAACATAAATGGGCTTGAAGAAATCCCCCAGATAACTTCCTTGATGAATTCTCAGAAAAATTGCTGCATTCTCCGAGGACATTCCAAACCAGCTTTTTCCCAATCGATAAATTACACCCGTTACCGCACTTACTGTTAAAGGTAAAAATACAATGGGTGCGAATATACGGTGAACTTTACGAGCATTAAGTTTTCTTGGTTGAGCAGCACGATTTTGACTCAATATTCCAGTCATGCTCAAACCTGTAATAATCATTCCTAATAGTCCCAAACCAACTAAAAGCACGTAAATTGGTACTAGTGGAGTTCCAAGATATTCTCCTTGATGAATCATCATGAAAATATTTCCTACCTTATTTGACATTCCAAACCAAGTTTTTCCCAATCGATAAATAATTCCTGTTAAGGCACTAATTAACAAAGGTAAAAAGATAATTAAAGCAGTTTTACGGTGGAGTTTACGGAAAAATCCAGATGCAGCCATGATTACTCCAAATTGAACAAGCGTTAATTAGTAAAGCGATAGTCGATAAACCAAAATTTGCCAGCCATCATAAACTATCAATTACTGTTTTTAGCTTACTTCTTACCTGTTGGGCTATATCCTTAAGCAGGGGATTGCTGATAGATTGCATTGAAGCAACAGGATCTACAGCAGCAATTTCTACAGTATCTTGCTCTTTTTGCTGTACGATGACATTGCAAGGTAGCATCGTGCCGATTTTGTCTTCTGCTTGTAAAGCTTTATAGGCTGATGATGGTTCGCAAGCACCGAGAATAGTGTAGTTACGAAAATCCACATCGAGCTTTTTTTCCATGACTTCGGCAACGTTAACTTCTGTAAGCACGCCAAAACCCTGTTGTCTAAGTTGAGCTTTCACCTTTAAAATTGCTTCGGAAAAAGGGATATGCAAAATTTTACTGAAATAATAACTCATGATTTATGATCCAAAAACGATTAGCTAATTCAATCAAATGTATGTTTTTTTCAACCACTCCACACAGGGGAACCATCTTGCGATCGCACTACTAAAGGTAAATATATTTTTATTCTGCCTCACATAGGTAAGGAAACATATCTAAAAACCAATCAAATTCCTCTTTTTTCCTATCACCCCATAGAGAAAACCCGTTTTCATCGCGTAGCTTAAATGTAGTATCTCCTTGCTTAACTTCAGCCGCAAGAATGGCAGTTTCTCCCTTAAATGTAATTCTCGAACCTTTTATTTCTACCGTGTCGTTTGGGTTGATTTCGATATCTTGATTTTCGATATACCAAACTGGTGCTAAATGAACCGGAATAGTTTCTTCATCTGTTTTTACCTGTAGACTTACACCATTACCAACAGTATCTACAGTCAAAATTTCCCCTTTAATAGTTTCTACTGTTTCAAGATTGTAGATGATATCATTGTAATTTTCGTAGAACCATCGCGGACATTCGTTTGGAACTATATCTTCGGAAAACTTCTGATGAATCTGTGATATTTTTGGGGTTGCCTCGATAGAATTAGAAGATAAAAAGTACTTTCCTGAAGATCGAAGAAAAACACTACAGCCTGTTAAAAGTTGTAAAGATAATGCGAAAGCGAATACGTAGATTATTATTTTAGGGCATCGTATTATTTTCATAAAAGCCCTCCCACCTTCAGAGCAATTATTGTATTTCTATCTCAAAGTTAGATAATTGATTTGAGGAAGTTGTGAAGAAATGGGCATGGGGCATAGAATTTTAGATTTTAGATTTTAGATTTTAGATTGTTTCTTCATTTCCTTGTCTCCGCATCTCCTATTCCTTTGAGTTAAGAGCTTCAAATCCGGAAACAATATCAAGAAGTTCTGAGGTGATGGAACTTTGTCGTTGATGACGATATTGTGAGTTTAATTCTGTCAACCTTTCTTCTATGTTCTTTTGGGCTGCTTGCATGGAGGAAAGACGACTAGCGTTTTCGCTGGCTAAGGATTCTGCAAAGGCTCGGTAAAGGGACACAAAGAGATATTGACGTACTAAGGCTGAAAATAATTCATCCCAATTCATTGTAAAGCTCGGTAGCCCTTCTCCATGCCATGCTTGTTTTTCCAAACGCTGCAACCATTGAGCATTCATGGGTAGAAGTTGTACCGTTTCGGGACGGTATGATGCACTAGATAAGGATTTATTGTAAACAAGCATTATTTGGTCAACTTTGGGAAATTGCCAACCTTCAATCATTAATAGCATTTCCTGGACTACTGGTGTAATTAGCGTGACGGAGTTAGGTAAGCTAAATTGCGCGGATATTGGTTGTTTCGCTGTTTCTAAGTAAGGAATTAAGCGTGTACCTACTGCTGCAACAATAATATTTTCTGGTTTTTCTGGTTTTTGGTTCATTTGTTTTATTGCATAGGATGCTATTTGTTCGTTAAATTGACCGCATAAACCGTGGTCTGAACCAAATATAATTACACCTAGAGTTTCAGTTTTTCTATGATTCGTTAAACCTTGCGGCAGCATTACAGATTGTTCGCGAAAGTAACGATGCCGAAGTAAAATTTGTAACCCCATTTCAACGGTGCGGTTATAGTCTGCGAGGGCTATTACTGCTGTCTCATATTGGCGAATGCTTACCATTGCCAAGGCTTTCATGGTTTTGACGACAGATTGTAAATCTTGGATGCTTTCAATTTGTGCTGTTAATGCTTCTAAGCTTTTCATAATTGATTATTTTATTGTTCCTGAAAAACTATTTATTAAAAACTCAACTTTTTTAAATATTTTTGGTTTTCTTCACAAGTTACTCATATTCTTAGAGTAACTTTAATTAGTAGCAATTAAGAAACCTCATTATGCTCTTGAAAAGCTCCTATCTCTCTTGGATAACAAGTTAATAGTAGTATTTTCGGGGATACTATTTAATAGAATTATGCTTTATAAGCCACTATAGGAGATGTAAAACTGCTACGTCTATACACCATTTAACTAGAATTAATTAAAATAGAAAAATGTTTTATTATTCGGATACATTCAGAACATGATTAACCGTTGTCAATAGTTCTTCTGCGGTATAAGGTTTGGGTAAAAATACTTCAGTTGGAATATGTCCCGCAACTTCTTTTTTGTTTGAGATAAATCCACTCATCGCGACAAATTTAACTTTTGAATTTAACTTTTTTAATATTTCAATAGCTTTTGCACCATCCATTAATGGCATCATCATATCTATCAAGACAAGCCGAATTTTTTTAATATGTTGAACATATACGGCGAGGGCATCAATTCCATCAATAGCAGTTAATACCTGATAATTATATCTTTCTAAAGAAATTTTGGTCACATCGCGAATTAAAGCTTCATCATCAACAACTAAAATTAATTCTCCATTTCCTCTGGGTATTTCACTAGATGAATTTTGTTGATAAATTTCAGTTGCTTGCGATGCTCTCAAGTAGACTTTGAAACAAGTTCCTTGTTTGTCACTATATACATTTACAAAACCACCGTAATTTTTGACAATGCCCATCACAGTAGAAAGACCTAAACCCGTGCCTTGACCTTTTTCTTTGGTAGTAAAAAACGGCTCAAAAATACGATTTAAAATTTCTGGAGGAATACCAATACCTGTATCGCAGACTGTAATTACAATATAATTTCCTGTTTGGGCATCAGGATGCATTTGAGCGTAGGTTTCGTCAATAGCAAGATTTTCCGCAGACATTGTTAGCGTACCACCATCAGGCATTGCATCTCGGGCATTAATACAGAGATTCATTAGTATCTGATGTATCTGTGTGGCATCTCCGTAAATTGTCCACAATTCTTGAGGAAAATAGTTTTGGATTTCAATTGTTTTCGGGAATATTTCTCGAATAACTTGTTGAATTTCTTGTAATACGTGCCTGACTTGCAAGATAACAGACTTGTTTTCCACTCTTCGCGAGAAAGACAAAATTTGCTTGACTAAACTTGTCCCACGCTTAACGCTGGTTTGCAGCAAATCAATTAAGTATTTGGTTTGCTCGTCAGCATCAGGCACTTTTAAAGGCAAAAGTTGAGCAGTTGCTAATATTGGGGTAAAAATATTGTTAAGATCGTGAGCAACACCACTCGCTAAGGTCGCAATACTTTCCAAGCGTTGAGTGTGATAAACTTGCTTTTGTAACTCTTCTTTCTCCGTACAGATAGAATCATATCGCGCTTCTGCTTGCTGCTGCATTTCTAAAGATTGACGCTGCAACAACTCGAATTTTTCTGCCTGTAGCTGGTTGACTTTATTCTGTAGCAGTTCCACAACCCCGTACATTTCCACGGGATCTAACATATTTATAATTTGACTTTGGGTAATAATTCCTTTGAGTTCACCTTGTTCGTCAGCTACTACCAATCGTCGTACTCGACGAGAACACATTTGCTGGTTTACTTTCAATAAAGAATCCAACGGATTTACCAAAATTAGCGGTGTACTCATAACCGTCTGCGCTTCAATCTCAAAACTCAATCCCAATTTCTGAAACTGAACGATATCTCGCTCGGTAATAACGCCGATAGGGGAAAGAGCGAGAGAGGGGGAGAGGGGGGGAGGGGGAGAAAATTTTGGTGTTGCTTCCTCGGTTTCCTCTACTTTGTTTATATTAAATTCCTTATCGTTTAATTCTTCTACAATTACTACACAACTAATTCTATGTTGAGCCATCAATTGGTTTATATACTTTATTGATGCTGTTGGAGGTGCATGAACAACTTCTGTATTCATAACCTCAGCAACTTGGCGGAATCTCAGAAAGTCGCTGGGTTGCAAAGTCTGCCGCAATTTTGTTGTTGTCACCAATCCTACGAGAGAATTGTTTTCATCGACTACTGGCAGATGGCGAATTTGATACCGACGCATTAATTTAATCGTAGTAAAAACGTCTTCAAATTCCTTTCTTTTCAAAGTAATTATTTGCTGACTCATTACCTCGGCTACAGTTACATCTTCGATTTTTTCACCATTAGAAATCAATTTTACCAAATCCCGTTCGGTAAAAATGCCTTGCAGTTGATTTTCTGAGACTACTAAAGCGCAGCTTATAGAAGATGAAGTCAGTAAACTATTGTTATCATTGCTATCAGTTTCTGACATCTGACAACTAGTAACCCAATGCTGACTCATGAGGTGAATAACTTCTGCAATTTGCATCGAAGGATTCACTCTCAAAGGATGGGGATCGATAATTTTTTCTAAAGAAGTGAAATCAATCCCTGATTGATTTTGAGGTTTTTCTTGCAGGAAATTCTGGTAATTTTGAGCAGGTATTTTCATGGGAACTACCACTTGAATCGCAATATATTTTGATTTGTATCCAAAATATTAATATTTGGTATGAGTAATATTTGTAAATACATCTAAGGTATGAAGAAAGTGTAGAATTTAGATTAAGAGACGTAGCATTGCTACGTCTCTACATTTTTATTGACTGTTCGTCGAGTTACGTACCAAAACGGGCAAAAACTTCTACTTCTTGGAATTGGGAATAAGAAAGTCGTAAATCTCCAGCTACTGCCCGATAAGCACTTAACTAAGTTTTACCGCCAACTGGCGAAACTGATTTACCTACATCAATTGCGGGGAAAATAGCTTTTTGAAATAAGTCTGGAGAGAGATATATTAGACCGTCTGTGATAGAAATTAAGTTGGTGGACGTGATTGTGCTATCTTCAAAGACTTAATCACAAACCTCAGTAACATAACTTAAACGTTAAAGAATTATTAAATACTATATATAATGTATTTTTATTTACAAAAGAATATTCTTCCTCACAAGTTTCTCACATTTGCTTTCTAACCTAAAAACATAGGCAAGTAATTGTTTAGTTAAGATTACTAAGGTTTATAGCTAAACATCCTGATTAACCAAACTTTCTTGCCTATAGACAGTAATATCAATATCAACAAGGAGTCTACAAATTCCATTAGTAAGTAACATTACTCAAATTATTCAAAATTGTACTGTAACTATTAGCGATTCCAAATTTGTATTCTAAAAAACATTTAAGACTGGAGTTCGCTAGTCAGGTTCAACGGGATTGTTTATCTTTAACGTCAGAGGTTTGACATATACAAATGTCAATTTCAAGGTCAAACTGAATAACAAAGTCGTTGTAAACATATCCCGTTACGACAGTTTGAATAATGCCGATCGCAATGAAAATGCTAAACAATTAGCAAAAACTACGTAAATCTCCAGCTATATCAATACAACAAACACAGAGAGGTAATTACAATGTCTAATCACAAAAGTGTTTCTTCTGAAAATGAAAACATACTTTCTAACTCTGAAGTAAGCGATTCGACTCAATTGGATGCAGCTATATCGAGTGAAAGTGAAGTTCAACCAAATGAATCAGATACGGATTTGGCTGAAAAAGGTTTTGAAGGTATGATTGGTGGCGAGTCACTCGAAAAAGTGGCTGGATTTGATGAGTCTCGCGCTTTATATGAAGGTCTGGAATTTGAGACAGAAGAAATAGTCATTACAGAGGAATTACAAACACTACCAGATGCTGGCTTAGAAGAATTCCAACAGCCAGAGTCAGTCTGCGGTAGTGATGACCGAATCCGTATTTCACCAGCAACTGCATATCCCTGGAGAGCAATTTGCCAATTAATTATTACTATGGCTAATGGTAGTCAGTCACGGTGTACGGGCTGGTTTATCGGACCACGGACAGTAATGACTGCCGGACACTGTGTTTATAGCCATACCGCAGGTGGATGGCCGCAGAAAATTACAGTCATTCCTGGTATGGATGCTGCTAGACAACCATTTGGCTTTCAGGTTGGGACATCTTTCCGCAGCGTACTCGGTTGGACAAGAGATAAAAATTGGGAATATGACTATGGTGCAATCATTCTTCCTGATAACACATTAGGTAATCGAGTCGGTTGGTTTGGATTTGCCGATCTTTCAACTAGTTCACTCTCGAACCTACTGATTAATAACTCTGGCTATCCTGCTGACAAGCCTTTTGGTACCCAATGGTTTAACGCAGGTCGGATTTCCAGGGTAACTGACCGTAAGCTATTCTACATGGTTGATACTTATGGTGGTCAAAGTGGTAGTTCTATCTGGCGTTTCAGAGATGGTCAGCGACACGCAGTAGGAATTCATGGTTACGGTGGTTGTCCTAACAGCGCTGTAAGAATTATCAGACCTGTATTTGATAATATGTTGGCTTGGAAAAGGCTAGGGCTTTAGACTAATACGGTTAAGCTAAGGCTAAAAATAAAAATTAGAAGTTAAGGAACAAAACCTAGTATTTCCAAGACTATAAACGGGTAGAGTTCTAACTCTACCCAATCAACAATTATCAAGTGGAATTAATCTCTACTCGATAAAATCATATGAATGTAATGATATGAATACTTTGAGCTACATCTAAAAATTACTGAGTGTTTATTCATAGACTATGATGACTCAAAGCAAAATATCTCAAACCGTAATTCTGTCGCTTGACCTAAATAATCATGAAAAATAAAATATATCTTAGTTTAAATAGTCTTTTATTCTTAGGCTTGCTCTTGCCAGCTTGTGCCTTTGAACAATCTAAAATTTCATCTCAAAGTACAAAAGAAAATCAGAACGTTAGCATAACTCACGAACAAATGATTATTTCCGGTAAAATTGTTCAAGTAATGGAAAGTTGGCCCTTACAATTGAGCGTAGAAACTTCCTCCGGTTCCTACGATGTTCAACTTCTTGAGGATACAAAAATTACTCGTCAGGGGCAAGAAGTAAAACCAGGAGAACTTAGTCCTAATATGCCGGTGAAAATTGAAGGTCAACTTTCTAAGTCAAATTCTAATGCGTTTACCGCTTCTAACATAGAAATACAAGCATTACCTAATTGAAGTGGGTTTGAAATAAGTAGGTTGGCACTAATAAATCTAGCTATGTAACGAAAAGTAAAAACCTCAAAACCCTTGCGATTGCTTAGTCGTGCCTCCTTCCCTAAAAGGGAACACTCCGTGAACGCAATGACAAATTATAGTTATGTTTATTTACACGCATCTACTTAATCGGTGGAGCTAAACTATTTACATACATTTCTTTGCATTATATAGAGAGACATAGCATTGTCCGTCAGGCGCAGGTGTAGCTATGTCTCTACATTTTTATTGACTGTTATAGCGTTTCCCAAGCAGATGAAGTACATCTAAATTTTTCTCCTACTTTTATCACAAGCACACGGATTTCAAGCTGTACCTCACTAGACCAGTAAACGCTATATCAAATTATTCTTCCTCATAAACAGTCAAAGTGTTCGGTTTACACTTCTTAATCTCAACATAGATTCCCGAAGCTTGTTCTGAGATCAAATCTTCGATATAACCATTCTGATTCAGTTTAGCTTCTTGAGGATTATCAAAAAGTCCGAAGTAATAAATACATGGGAGCAACGCGATTTTGTGAAAACCAGTGCGAACAGCCGCACGGCTGCGCCGAACGCCATACCTACACTTAAATAGTAAAAACACAAAAATACACACCTTATATGTATAAATACATAAACAATAGGAATAAGGAGTTGCAGCGAAGCTGCAACTCCTTATTCTTCAAGAACAAAAAAGGTAAGATTCCCATGATAAAGGGTTTTATGTCTCAAAACTCTCTACTCACGGGGTGCTTACCATTAGGTATAAAATATATGCAACTCTAGATTTAAACAAATCTTTGGAAGAATTTAAAGATAATGTTACCAAAATTTTAGAATTGACTGATATTGAAAATTGGGATGGAGTAAAAATAAAAGACAAAGAAGAAGAAATAAGAAATATTGCTTTAATTTTAGCAGGGCAATGTGTAGCTATTCTACTATATAATCTTTCTCATAATACAATTGCTATCAATACAGCAAATAAAAATACACAAGCATGGTGGCGTACAAAGACGAAACATCATGGATATAAAAATCGTCAAATACTAACAATAGGTAATGTCGAATTAAATCTAAATTTACCTTACGTTGTGGAACGTAATAATAAGAATAATAAAACCAGCAAGACTTTAAATCAGGGGTTTTGTCCTTTTCTTAGATGGTTGGGTATGGAAGAAGGAATTACCCCCTTAGTTTGGTCTAATATTGCAAAGTACGGTGCAATAAGCTCCTCTTTTGATGCAGCACGTCAAACATTGATAGATTGGGGAATTAATATTAGTCTAAAACGTATAGAACGCAAAGTCTGCCGGAAGAATCTTCTTCCGGCGAGCTTTGCGATTAACTTATTGTTTTGGTAAAATAGGATTGAGCTTACGTGAATCAAAAATATTTAATCTTAAACTTGGTAATTTAATACTAGGTAATACATTAAAAAACCAACGAGTAGTGATAGCTGCTGACGGCGGAAGAACTAGAATTCGTATTGATAAAAAAGGTCGAAAAAATTCTAAAACAAACAGGCATGGCTTTACTGGAGAGTGGATTGAGCCAAAAATTTTGACTATTTACACCGTGGATGAGAAAGGTAAAAAAATTAAAAATGGTGAAATTCCAATTATAAATGATGGAACTTATGAAGATTACCAGGGTTTTCTTAAAATACTAGAAATGTATCTTGTTAGTTTGGGAATAAATCAAGCTAAACAAGTATTATTAATTGCTGATGGAGCCGAGTGGATATGGAAACATATCCCTCCGCTTCTTGAAAAATTAAATTGTCCATTAGAAACTTACCAACTACTAGACTTTTATCATGCCACAGAACATTTACAAGTATTCGCAGATAATCTTTATTCTAAAGAAGCAGAACGAAAACAATGATTCAAGCAAACTCGTTCTGCATTAAAAAAAGGTAAAATAAATTCTATTATTCAACACATGAGTAAACTAAGTTTGGAATTGACTGGTGAGCGTCGTAAAAATTTGGATAGAGAAATAAATTATTTTATTACAGGTAATAAAGAAGGACGTTTTAACTATCATAAAATTTCAAAAATTAAACTACCTATTGGTAGCGGTGCAGTGGAAAGTTTAATTCGGCAAGCTGTTAATTTACGTATGAAAGGAAATAGCAAATTTTGGTTAAAAGAGAATGCTGAAATAATCTTACACGTTCGTTGTCAATGGATTGCTGGTTCTTGGAAGAAGTTCTGTGATTCTATTTTAACTGCACTCGTTAAGCCTATACAGCTTGCATAAATTATACCAAACATTATTTTCTAATTTTCATGTTGTCATAATGAGCACCCTTTTATAGGAGGTTTTGTGCTGATTTTGTATCTATAACTCCTAGATATGTGCCGCGAAGCGGCACATATCTCGTTCTTGCATATGTATTTTTACTTTATTTTTGTGTATTTTTTGTTTGATTTTACTGAAATTATTTTTGGCGATCGCACTGGTTTTCACAAAATCGCGTTGCTCCCTAAATACATTTAGGCTGATCAGTTCTAATTTTTACCCAGTATGGTGTACTTGAGTTATTGATAAAAGGCAAATTTTTTATGAAAGGAAGCTTTTCTAAAACAGGAAGATGCATGAAAATTTTACTCTTTAATTAATTGTCTAGCTATTTTCAGAATTGCTTGATATTCTTCGTCTGTTAATGTTTCACCCGATTCGATACATTGACAAACAGATGCTAACTCTCTCCTCACCATTTGACAAAGAGCTTTACTCACATCATCAATTTCTTCTAAAGGCACTGAGTCAAAAACACCACTAGTTACCGCCAAAAGTACCGCTATTTGTTCAGCTACTTGTAGAGGTTGAGATTGCGGTTGTTTGAGTATTTCCCGCACTCTTCGTCCTCTAATCAGAGTATTTCTAGTTTGTTCGTCGAGTTGCGTACCAAAACGGGCAAATACTTCTACTTCTTGGAATTGAGAATAAGATAGTCGTAAATCTCCAGCGACTGCGCGATAAGCACTTAACTGAGTTTTACCGCCAACTCGCGAAACTGATTTACCTACATCTATAGCTGGGAAAATAGCTTTTTGGAATAGGTCTGGAGACAGATATATTTGACCGTCTGTAATAGAAATCAAGTTGGTGGGGATATATGCCGAAATATTTTGCGCTTGTGTTTCTACTATCGGTAATGCAGTTAGGGAACCACCTCCATATTTCTCGCTCAGATGGGTTGAGCGCTCCAACAACCGCGAATGAATATAAAAAATATCTCCCGGATAAGCTTCTCTACCGGGGGGACGACGCAGCAACAGCGATAGTTCTCGATAAGCCCTGGCATGATGGGTAAAATCATCATAGATAATTAATACATCATGTCCTTGTTCCATGAAGTATTCCGCCATCGTGGTTGCCCCATAGGGGGTAATATATTGCAATCCTGGAGAATCTTGACCGGAAGCGACTACAACAACCGTATATTCCATTGCTCCCTGTTGTCGTAAAGTCTCAATTACCTTCGCTACTGCTGAAGCACGCTGTCCGATAGCACAATAAACGCAGATAACGTTTTTATCTTTTTGGTTAATGATAGTATCGAGGGCGATCGCCGTTTTCCCAGTTTGTCTGTCTCCCACAATCAACTCTCGTTGTCCCCTACCAATTGGGATCAAAGCATCGACTACCTTTAAACCAGTTTGCAAAGGTTGCGTTACCGGAGCGCGGTTAATAATTGGCGGGGCTTCTCGTTCTATGGGAAGGCGTTTGGTAATTTCAATACTTCCACCTTCGTCTAAAATATTACCTGTTATATCCACAACTCTACCCAGAAGCGCCTCTCCTACAGGCACATCCATAACTCTACCAGTCCGGTAAACTTCACTACCTGCTTGTAAATGGTCGCTTTCCCCTAATAGAATTACACCAATTTCATCAGGATCGAGATTAAAGGCAATTCCGAATAAAGGTGATTTGGTATTAGATAACGGGAAATAAAGTAATTCATCCGCTTTAACACTGGGTAAACCAGATACGCGAGCAATACTCCTACCGACAGATTTTACTGTACCAATTTCCCGGATATTTATTTGGGCATGGTAATCATTTAATACTTGTTCAAAAGTTGAAAATGTATCTTTTATGACTGATTGTAATATCATGATGGGGCATGGGGCATGGGGAAACAAGGGGACAAGGAGAATTTTAAACTTTGACCTTTAACCTTTTGACCTTTGACCTTAATTACTCCTAACTATTCATTCCTAACTGTTGAAAGCGGGATTCTAATGTCTGTAAATAATCATCTAAATTCCAGGAGATTACATATGCTGCTAGTTTGACTTGAATACCGCAAATTAAATCGGGTGAAGGCTCAAATTTCAAAAGATTATCGTTAATGGCTTGAATTTGCAAAGCTTTGATTATTTGTTGCTTACTTTCTGGTGATATTTCAAAACTACTTTTAATAATTGTCGGTTGATGGGAATCTTGGAGAGATTGAGTAATTATTTGTTTTTGATTTTCATCGATTTGTTGTAAACGTTGACAAAAGCTAGTAATCATTTGCTGCTCTAAATCTGCATTTGCTAAATCTTGCAAAGCCTGACGCGCAATTACATAGGTTTGCTCTGCTATCTGTTGTCGCAAGGAGCGGATAAAATAGTTTTGTTCTTGTAATAGTGCTTCTCTCCATTTTTTCTGCATTTCTTCTACTTCCTGACGTGCTTTCGTCAAAAGTTGACTATGCTCTTGCTCAACTTTATTCCGCATTTGTGCTGTCATCGTTTCTTCTTGCTGCTGTAATTTTTGTTGCTGCTGACGATAAGTATCCGCTTCCCGTTGTGCTTCTTCTTGAGCAATTTCAGCATCTTCCCATCTTGCATCAATCATTGTTTGTCGTTTTTTGATTGTTTGCATTATGGGTTTATATAAAAAGCGCTGAAGTAAAAAAACCAGAATCAGGAAGTTGATTATTTGAGCGATAACCGTAAACCAATTAATCAGCAAGGTTTAGCCTCCTTTAAAATGTTCCCAAAACGGATTGACGAATAGTAAAATCATCGTTACTACAAAGCAATAGATAGCAGTAGATTCAATCATTGCTAAACCGACGAAAAGCGTGCGAGTAATGACATTCGCCTTATCTGGCTGTTGTGCGATCGCACCTAAAGCACGAGCAACAGCCATTCCTTCACCGATAGCGGGTGCGATCGAACCAATCGCGATTGTTAACCCAGCAGTTACAATCGATGCCATACCAATTAAACCAAGATTATCCATAATTCAGTTACCTTTTATTACTAAGTTTATTTGGGGCATTGGGCATGGGGCATGGGGCAAGGGGTATGGGAATTTTTGTGTTTTTGTGATTTTTTACTTGGCAATTGGGAATTATAAGGCTGTAGTCTAATTTTGGTAATTGGTAAAAAATAATTTGGCACGACCTGATTTTGAGGATTTGGAAGTTTACAAATTAGCTGAAAAATTGGCTAATGAAGTTTGGGATATTGTTCGAGTTTGGAACTATTTTGAAAAGGACACAATTGGTAAACAGATAGTTAGGTCTGCTGATAGTGTATGTGTCAATATTGCCGAAGGACGAGGACGTTTTAACGACCAAGACAATCGCCGATTTGTCAAAATTGCCAGAGGCTCTTTGTATGAAACAATCAGTTGGCTAAGATTAGCCTACACCAGAAAACTCTTAACAAAAGACCAGATTAATAAACTGAAATTATTCATTGATGAACTACTACCCAAACTCAATGCATACCTCAAATCAATCGGAAATAGAAAATAAAACACTGCCCCATGCCCATTGCCCATTGCCCATTGCCCCATTGCCCCATTCGCCCAATTGTCCATTCCTTGACTTATGTCGATCCTGAC
>JAAUSO010000056.1 GCA_012033205.1 Richelia sp. SL_2_1
CTAACCCCTAACTCCTAACTCCCAACTCCTAACTCCTAACTCCTAACTCCTAACCCCTAACCCCTAACCCCTAACTCCTAACTCCTATCCACCAACCACTAATAACTGATATGGATACAAAAGCTTTTAAACGTGCATTACAACATTCGGAAAATTACCACCGTCGAGGATTTGGACATCAAGAAGAAGTTGCGACTCAGTTACATTCGGAATATCAAAGCAGTTTAATTCAGGAAATTCGAGATAAAAATTATACTTTGACTCGCGGTGATGTTACTATTCGTCTAGCGGAAGCTTTTGGCTTTTGTTGGGGAGTTGAACGTGCTGTAGCCATGGCTTATGAGACTCGTAAGCATTTTCCTTTAGAAAAGATTTGGATTACTAATGAGATTATTCATAACCCATCCGTCAATCAACGTTTGCGAGAAATGCAGGTGGGATTTATTCCTGTAGAAGCTGGTCAAAAAGACTTTTCTATGGTTGAATCTGGAGATGTTGTAATTTTACCTGCATTTGGAGCAAGCGTTCAAGAAATGCAGTTACTTAATGATAAAAGTTGCAAAATTGTTGATACAACTTGTCCTTGGGTTTCTAAAGTTTGGAATACCGTTGAAAAACATAAAAAAGTTGATTGTACTTCTATAATTCACGGCAAATATAAACACGAAGAAACTATCGCGACTAGTTCTTTCGCTGGTAAATATCTGATTGTGCTAAATTTACAAGAAGCAGAATATGTTGCCGATTATATTTTAAATGGCGGTAATAGAGAAGAATTTCTCGCCAAATTCAGCAAAGCTTGTTCTTCAGGATTCGATCCAGATAAAGATTTAGAAAAAGTTGGTATTGCCAATCAAACTACAATGCTCAAAGGAGAAACCGAACAGATTGGTAAGTTATTTGAGCATACCATGATGAAAAAGTATAATCCTGCGGAATTAAATCAGCATTTTCAAAGTTTTAATACTATCTGCGATGCTACTCAAGAAAGACAAGATGCGATGCTGGAGTTAGTAGAGGAAAAACTCGATCTAATGATAGTAATTGGTGGATTCAATTCATCAAATACTTCTCATTTGCAAGAAATTGCAGTGGAAAGAGAATTACCCTCCTATCATATTGATAGTGTAGAGAGAATTTTGTCGGCAGATAGTATCGAACATTGTCAGTTAAATGGCAATATCGAAATATCCAATCAATGGCTGCCAGAGGGGAAAATTGTTGTCGGTATTACCTCTGGTGCTTCTACACCAGATAAAGTTGTGGAAGATGTAATCGAGAAAATTTTTGAATTGAAGCAATCACCAGTAACAGTTTAAAGCTGAAATTTGTATTGTGTTTTAATTTACAAACGAGTTGTGTTGCAACATCTTTCCATTGCATAACTAATTATTAGAAATGTACCTGAAGTCCCTTGAGAAAGCGGGCTTCATTTCTTTATAACTGAAAGGGAACATAGCTCAAGAATTAAGTGTCTTTCATTTCTATAAAGTCAAGACTATTAAGCACATTTTTATCAAAAATTAGAATTAGAACTATAGAATTAGAACTATAGAATTAGAACTTCTACAAAAGATAAACTGAAAACTTTAGTAACTATTGAATGTTGTAATTACCAAATTAAAAGTTGGTTCTAGAAGTCGGGTTTTTATGAAAAAACCCGACTTCTGATGGAAATGACTTCTCAATTAAAAGTTGATTCCATGAAGCTAAATGCCAATAAAGTTGTATGATAATTAACACTGATGTCCAAGTTACTTTTATAGACAAATCTCTTATTGTAACATAGGAACATTGTTTTGTTCAATAAGAACTAGTACAAATAGTAAAAGCTAACTGCTATTGCTAGCCAAAATTTAGGTATACAAAGACTATTCCTTTCTCTGCTAATTTTCGGATCAGAGCAAGGAATTATCCTTATATATCTAAATATTTACTCAAATCAAAAAGGTTAGGAATTATGATGAGGATGACTCGTAAATTAGCATTTGCAACTGCTTGTTTAGCGATATTGTTTGCTGTAGTTGTGAAACCGACGAGTGCTATCGAAAATAATTTATCAGGGGAATTAACAGCACAGTCTTTCAATAATAAACCATTTACAGAAGAAACATCACAGAAACCAGATTCGAGTCGAAAAGATGAATCTTGGCTAATGCCAGTCTTATGGGGATTAGGTGGATACTTAATTGGGAGTATGATCGGAACACAGAAAACTTATACCAAAATGAACAAGGGAGAACGGAAAATTCCTCCCTTCAGCTAACAGTTATGCATCTCTAACGAATAATACCTCTAAAACAGTGTGCTTCTCTTCAAATAGCTTGGCTTAAATATATAGATACGTGATTCCCTATAGTTGTGCAACGGTGGATAATATTGATTTTATCCACCATTTATTAGAAAATTTTGGATTTTAGATTTTGGATTAAAGGAGTTAAGAGTTAGAAGTTAAGAGTTAGGAATTGATAACTGTCAACTATCAACTATTTCCTTTCCAAATAACGTTAAATACATCAAACGATAAATATCTGTATTGTCTACAGTATTAGCTAATTTATCGGCATTTAATCCGTGTGCTTTAGCAATAATTGAACCAGTAAAATCATTAAAACCTCCCCAGGCGATGGCAAAGGGATAAGTGTTTCCTTGTTTATTGGGTGCAGAAACAAAAGGTAATGTACCTGTTCCTTCTTTACCATCCCATGGTGCGCCATTTTGACCTTTTTCTGGTAAAGGTTTATCTAAGGGAAAATCTTTAGTGGTAACTCCAATTACTTCTAAACCACTTGCATCGCTATCGGCGGCAGTCACTAATAAAGTATTAGGCTTTTTATCAATAAATTCCATCGCTACACCGATTGCATCATCGGCGCGTTTGACTGCTTCTATACAACCTTTGGCGTTGTTATAATTACAAAAATTGTCGGTTCCTTCTTCTTCTAAAACAATAAAAAAACCGTTCTCATCTTGTGAAACAATTTTTAAAGTTGCTTGCAACATTTGCGAAACTGTCGGCGCTTCTGCAAAATACAACGGGAAATTTTTCTCTTGTAAATCTTCTTCGGATTCATCATTATAAATATCTGTCGCTGCAAAAATCCCTAATACTTTTTTAGTATTTGGAGGTAAATTCAAAAGTTCGTCGCGATTGTAAACTACGGTATAACCTTTTTGTTTAGCAACTTCAATTAAATTTATTCCGTCTTCCCGCTGACTTTCTTCAGCTTTACTATATCTTCCAGCTGTTCCTTTGGGAAGATAAAATACTTCACCACCACCTAAAATTACATCGACTCCAGATTCAACTATTTGCTTAGTAATTTCTGCAAAATCTCGACGACTTTTAGTTTTAGCAACAAAAGCACCAGTTCCAGGTTCGACTATTATCCCAGAATTAATTATCGCCGTAGCTTTACCGGCAGCTACAGCTTCTTCCATTATCGTTTGTGGTTTACCCGAAGCTGCTACTATCGGTTGTCCATTTTCATCTAATCCAAAGGAATCGGCGTTTACTTTCACTCCTGTAGCGTGAACTACTGCACCTGCGTTAGAAGTTGCTGTAAGTTGGTTTTTTAAATGTCCTAGATACACACCCAAATTAGACATCTTATCCCAATTAAGTCTACCATCCGGACCATAATGCAGCATCCGCGCTGCACCCCAATGAGACGGACTAGTTCCATCTGGATGAATGAATATTACGTTCCCTTGGTTGCTTTGATTTGCAGCAGTTTGAGTTGGTGTCGAAGTGTTACATCCAAGTAAAGTTAGCATCACTAAGACTGTCAAACCAATTATTTTTCTGTTAATTTGCAACACGGTTTTTAGCTACTCTATATATTGAAATTAATTTAATTACGACTTTTAGAATGTTAAGTCTGGGCTAGATATATCAATGTATTGCAGAAAAGTAAATATCTTTTTCGGAAGTTTTTAACTGTTATGTAATCTAAATTACTTTTTTTTTAGTTTTATAATAGTTTTATAAATATAATTTTGCTGATTTGAATTATCTGGTAATACCAAAAACTCAAAACACTCAAATTAAATCAGGAATAGGACGTTGGTGCGTGACACAGAAGAAGCTTATCCTAACCGTTCCAACATTCTTTAAAGTATCACACATCCTACAATCTAAAATTGAAAATACCCAAATTAAATATAGGATTCTTACTTTAATATTGAATAAAACTAAATTCACTTTCTGTCACCGATTACCTATTACCTATTCCCCATTCCTCCCAACCCGCCAAGTCTACTCCCTATTCCCTATTCCCTATTCCCTATTCCCCTACTCCCTATTCCCTATCTAAACGAAATGTTTAATTGAATCTTGACACAATTACTTAAGAACCATTATTTATTTTTTTGCTTTTTATCCGGTGGAAAATATCCTTTAGCTGTATAAAATAAAGTGTAATTTGAGCTACCATTAAATTACTAAATAGCCGAATTATTACATAGTTTTTTCTCTCTGAAAAAATAAAAAATCATTAGTTAAATTACACAAAAGCAGGTGATTGATGCGATTTGAATGGACAAATATTTTTGCAGACATTGATCCAAGATTACAAAGACTTATACAACGTCGTCGTCGTGGAATATCTACTCCACCTACAGCTTCAACAGAGGTGGGAGAAGTTGCAGTAATTGCCAAAGTAATGATATTCAAGCATGGCGATCGCTCAGTGAAGTCAGAGAAGGTGCAGAGATTGGTAGTACGTCTGCGGGAGATATTATTGTAACAGCGAGAGTCCCCGTGTCGCGGTTGCAGTCGGTACGTACTTCACCTTGCGTTATCAGCTTACAAGCATCACAAGCTTTACAATTAACTGTTGATCAGAGTTTTGGAGAAGGATTAATTAGTCGTAATTTGATACAAGTAGATTCTAGTGGACAACAAGGAAAAAATGTAGTTGTGGGAATTATCGATGTCGGTTGCGATTTCGTCCACAAAAATTTTCGTCACTCAGATGGTTCTACTAGAATACTCGCTTTATGGGACCAAGATGGTTCTTCAGAACCCGATAGTCCTTTTGGTTATGGAAAAGTTTATCGGAGCGCAGAAATTAACCAAGCTTTACAAGCAGAAAATCCTTATTTAGCTTTGGGTTATTATCCCGGAAAGCTGGCTCACGGAACTCATGTCATGGATATCGCCACAGGAAATGGCAACGGTACCGGAAGTGCAGGTATAGCTCCCGAAGCTGATATCGTATTCGTTCACTTTTCTAATGGTGCTGTAGAAGCACTGTTGGCTGATGGTAGTTCGGCTGTCGACAATTCTTTAGGTGATACTACTGAACTTGTGGAAGCGGTCGATTTTATCTTTGACATCGCCGAAGAACGCCCTTGTGCCATCAATATTAGTTTGGCTTTACATGGTGGTCCTCACGATGGTACGGCTTTGGTGGAACAAAGTCTAGATGCTTTAGTTGCTCAAAAACCGAATCGAGCGGTAGTTATTGCGGCGGGAAATTCTTATGATAAAGGAATTCATGCTTCAGGAACAGTTCCACAAGATGGTTTCACCGATTTGCATTGGGATATTCCTAAAGGTCATAGACAGTACAAAGCAATTGAAGTTTGGTATAATGGTGCCGATAAATTCCTTTTGGAAATCATTCCTCCCAACGGCGAAACTTTAGTAAGTTTAAAATTAGGAGAAAATGGAGAAATTGTAGACGAAGATGATAACACCCTAATTTATTTATCTCACCGTTTTTGCGACCCTAACAACGGCGATAATATGATTGGTGTTTTTATGGAATCCCGACTTCCAGGAGGAGTTTGGACTTTACGACTGCACGGCATTGAAGTGACTAACGGTAATTTTCACGCTTGGATAGAACGTGAAGATGGTTCTCAAACCAGCTTTGTCCCACCTCATGATAATACTCATACCGTTAACTCTATCGGCTGCGGACGTAATATAATTATGGTTGGTTGTTATAACCCCACAAAACCTAACCAACCTTTATCATATTTTTCTAGTTCTGGTCCTACCCGCGACCAACGACAAAAACCCGATTTTATCGCTGCCGGACAAAATATATGGGCTGCTTGTTCACTTACTCAAACTAAGTCTTACCAAAAATCTGGTACCAGTATGTCTGCACCCATGGTTACTGGAATTATCGCTTTAATGCTCGCTGAAGCTCAAGCCCGCAACATTGAATTAGATATTGAACAAATTCGTAATATCTTAATCCAAAGTGCTGAAAATAATCCTCCAGAAGAACCTTTACAAAAAATGCGTTATGGTTATGGTCCAATTAATCTTCAAACTACAATTTCCATCGTCAGAACGATGTGATAATATAAGGTGATAAAATATAATATTATTCGATTACAAGAATACTTTTTTACTTAATGTAAATCAGGAATAGTTATTTATGCTTTACATCGCAGGCAGACCAGTGCGTATTAAAAAAAATACGCTGTACAGTTCTCACAAAAAAGAACATGGCTCTGAAATCACACAATCCCAGCAACCAGAAAGTAATGATATTTTTGGGGTTACTGTGAAAGTCGCGGAACCTGGATATATACCCCCAGGTGTTAAATTAAGAGGTCATATTTCCGCTAATTTATTTACAGCAAACGTGACTTCACGAGATATCGAAAATTTAGAAACCGACTCTAAAGTCGTGTCAATCAGTGCGCCAAGAAAATTACATGGTGCTAACAATGATTCTGTTGCTTAAATATTTTTCTTCAACATCAAAGTTGTTTAAAAATATTTGACAATATACCTATTGTATGCAATTGTAGCGTAATTTCATCAAAATTAAATAAAAAAAATCAAAAATTGTTATAGATATTTATCTTAAAAACCCGACTTCTCAAGCTTTTGAAACTGAGAAGTCGGGTTTTTGTAGTGGTTGTGTTGTATTACAGATATTTATCTTAAAAACCCGACTTCTGTTGAATCCCCTAAACCCAAGCTATTATCTGAATATTTGAGGTTTTGTAGGCTATCTAGATTCCCATTTTCAAAAGTCAAATAGGCATTCAATCCACCTGGATTTAGGTTGTCAGTTGAGTTTTGAACGAGAAATTCTTCTAGATTACCGTTTGCGAGCGAGTATGGTGCCAAGAATATTCTTTCATTAACTTCTGGGCTTAAACTCTGATTATTTTTAGCGAATTCTAATTGAGTAATCCGTTGATTGAGCGCTGCAATTTCATATCCTTGTTCTCCCGGCTGAATCGATTGATTTGTAACTGGATCGATAACAGTACCGTCCAAGTCTAAAACTTGGTAAAAACCTGCTGAATTATCATAGGATGCAGTACTGCTAATATCTTCTAAAATCAACAAAACTTTTTCGTCAGCTTTACCATCTCCATCAAAATCGACGTTACGAAGATTGATTATCCCATTGATGGCAAGCTCTGATGGTTGAGAAGCTAAATTATTCTCAGTTGGCATCGGGGTTGACTGCGGAGTCGGAGAGTTAGAGTTAACTGAAGATTTAGCAGCATCTGGAATGGGAGAAAATTCAACATAATCAAAGCGAGCAAATTCACCTTGATTGCTAGTGCCTGTGATTTTGAAACTGTCTCCAGACTTCAACTGCACTGACTCCATAGCAACACGACTAGTCTTCGTAGAAGGTTTTACCCAACTATCAGGTAAATCTTGATCGAAGTTAAAGCTTGCAGTCTTTTCTCCCACAGTTACTTTAGCTTGAGATTGTCCATCGTTTTCGTCATAGTAACCGACTTTAACTTGATAAGTTCCTGCTTCACCTTTAAATGTACCTGTAGCAGAGCCTTGATTCTGATTTGTTCCTTTCAGAGAGATGTGTTTTCCACCACTAGCACCAGAGCCTTTTACAGTCTCAACTTGATAACCATTTAGAGTTAGTTCCTCTGCTTCATAACGTAAAGGTTCATTCTTTACAGGTGTAAGAATTGGCTCGGATTTAGGATTACTAGGATTTTCTTTGGTAGGTGTGGTAATTGGTTTTGGTTCAGGATTTACTGTATCTAGAGGTGGTTTCGATCCTGGATTACTACCAAAATCACCGCCATTTTGAGGAACCGGATTTAACTGTAAATTCTCGACAAACTTGGCTCCAGCAATAGAAGTATCCGCACCGTTTTTATTTTGAACGATGTTCCCGCCCCCATCAGTAACTTTGAAATTAACTGTACGCTCCGATTCACCATTAAACTGCGGAGAACGGTTTCCTGCAAACTTAGACTTGCTGATGGTGAGATTTTTTCCCTGTGCTTCCCCAGCAATCCAGATATTTCCGGCTTGACGATCGCTATAGTTATTGACAAATGTGCTGTTGGTAATGGTCGATTTAGCTGGCGTTTTATAATTGAGGACAACTGCTCCTCCTATTTGTCCATTTTTACTAGAATTCGTAACGCGATTACCAGAAAATGTCGAATCTTTGATCGTGACTCCACCTTTAACATCCGTCCATAAACCTGCTCCTTGAGATGGAGATATATTATTAGCAATTGTAGAATTACGAATTACTAATGAGGCAGGATTTGCTTCATCTTCATAGGATTGAACAGCTAAACCACCTCCTCTAGAAGCTTTATTGTTGGCGATTTTGCTGTTTTCAATTACAATCTTGTCCTTTGAATATCCACTGAGAAAAAAGGCTCCACCATAATCGCCACCACCAACATTGTCCTCTGCGACAACATTGCGAATCAGAGTCGTTCCTCCGAGATTATCAGGTTTCTCAGTTCCATTGGCTCCATCGGTGAAAATAGCTCCACTTCCATTCAAACCTTCGTTTTTGCGAAAGAATGAATCTTCAACTCTGAGTCCAGTTAATAGGGTGTAAACAGCGCCATAGGTACCTTTATTATTCGTAAAAGTACTGTTCCGAATGTCTAGAAAAGCATCTCCGCCGACATTGCGTTTACCGTTACTATTAACAACAGTTGCTCCCTTTCCACCTCCGTAAGTCGAGATTGCACCCGCACTAAAGCCATCATTAGCAACCGAACCGTCATTTCCATCAAAAACACTGTTCCTTATTGTCGCACTGGCTCCGTAGCCGACAAAGATTGCACCACTGCGTTCTCCCACATTTTTAATAAACCGAGAATTTTCCACCACCAAGGTGTTAGAGTCAACCAGTTCAATCGCTCCCCCTCGTAGAGTCGTATTCGGGTTATTATCAACTGCTTTACCCTTGGTAAAAGTGAGGTTTTTTAGCACTACATCTGAATAGTTATAACTAACACGGAGAATCCTCGTTTTGTTCTCACCGCTAATAGTTAAATTGGATGCATCCGCTCCATCGATAGTAAGACTTTTATCAACGACGAGTTGTTGTTTTAGACGAATGGTTTTGTTCGCAAGGGCTGAATCGAAGCGAATAGTATCACCAGATTTTGACTTCAAGATAGCCTCTCGAAGCGTTCCTTTTCCACTGTCTGCGCTGCTAGAAACTGTGATAATTGCCATATTTCCCAATGTGAATTACATCAATTGGTAGAATACACTGGTCAATATAACTACAAGATAACTTTTTGGATACTAACAATATTTTTTCAAATTTGCAAACTTGATTCCTAGAAATCAAATATTAATCTAGTAAGTAAAATTACTCTTTACCTAAAAAATATAGGTAACACAAATATATTAATTTATGGTACTATTTGGAATCTAAAACACAATTTTTTTATTCAAAATTATTTACTTTTATTTTAAGTAATTATAAATAATTTTAATTTTGGATATTAAAAAATAGCGAACACCACAGAATTCGGATTTTTAAAATAAATATCGCAACATCAGACAAAGCTAATAAAAACCCGACTTCTCACCCACCCATAACCCATCAAAAGTTCTAGCAAATCCCCAATAATCCTTCAATTCGCTTTTCCAAATACTGCCCAATCATCACCTGTTCCCCAGCACGAGAAATTACAGATTGACGGGTACGATATTTCTCACCAATAAACTTTAATTCTTCTTCAAACACTGAGCCATTGTACTCGGTACGCAAACACAACGTTTTCTGATTCGGGAAATCATACTCAGCAGTAATTGGTTTCGATGTCGCAAAACCGCGATCGCGATACAATATATTGCCCAAGGCACCAAATAAAGTAGAACCACTAGATTCTTTTTTGCCACTCAGCGAGTTGATGCTTTCCCAAGTCACTTCGGTACCGCAAATCAAAATTTTATCTGAAGGTAAATCATGCATCTGAGCCAAAAAAAGCAATTCATCGCATCCCGCTTCTAAAAACCGAACTGCGATGGCGCTTTCAACTTGTTTGGTTTCTCCATCCGGTAAAGTATAGTAGCGTCGTTCCGAATGCCATTTACCCTCTGACTCCCGAAAAAATTCCGCGATTGCGGATTCGTTAGTTAATTCTGCAAGTTCTAACGGTGATGTCACTGGTAGCCTTCCTTATGTTAAATTCTTTCATCAGGTCTGGAAAGCCCTACATCATGTCTTTCCGATAAACCAGATTTTGTCACTTTTCTTAAAGTAACGCAATATTTCATAAAATACAGATAATTTGGCTACAAGATTAAAAAGAAAAGACAATATACCTCGAATTAAAAAAAAGGAAGTGAAAAAAGTCACAAATTAGCGATGTAGAATTTATTACTTGCGATATAGTAAGAATTATTAAATAATATTTATAATAATTATAAAATTTAGCGATGTCTCACATAAAAATTACACAAGTATTTGTATATCATATATATCATTTATATACACAAATTGGAGTGAAAAGATATTTTTTGTATGATAAAGAGCTTGATGTAATCAAAAAAGCTTTTTATTTCAACTGGTGAAAATTTCTTAGTCAATTAGTATTAATAACTTTAATTATTCTATGAATAAAATCTAATTTTTTATTTAGTTGTATTTAGTCTTATTGGTTAATTGGTTATACAAATAATGATTTGAAACAGACAGTTAACTAGGCATTTTAGTTATAAAGAAAAATAAACACCGACCACGAATTAAAAAGATTGCACAGATTTTAATCACGGATTAAAAAGATTGCACGGATTACACGGATTTTAATCAGCGATTACCAATTACCCATTCCCTATTACCAATTAGCAATTATCAATTACCCAAAAATATGCCTTACAAAAAGGAGATAAGCAGACAAAATAATGATGAAATACTTTCTTTTTCTGGTCGATGGATTGCCTGTTTATTAAGTTTAGGACTTTTGAGTACAAGTTGCGCCTCACTTCCTAAAGAATCAGCAGAAGCTCAATCTCAACGTGGGGGTAGAAGAGGACAAAGAGGTGGTGCAACGGCTGTAGATGTGGCGATCGCCCGCACAGATTCGTTACAAAAATCACAGCCCCTCACGGGTACCACTACACCTTTTCGTACAGTGTCATTGCGATCGCAAGTAGAAGGAAGGCTTTTAGGATTAAATGTAGATGTAGGGGATAGGGTTAATCAAGGACAAGTAATAGGACAGGTAGATGATGTCTTATTAACAACAACAATAAATCAAGCAGAAGCAGAATTAGCATCACTCAAATCAGAAGTTGCACGAATAAATGCTCAGATCAGTAATGCTCGTGCAGAAGTGGAAAGAACGCGGTTGCAACTCCAACAACTACAAGCCGATTCCCAAAGACAGCAGAAATTAGCCGCTCAAGGTGCCATCGCCAAACAAACAGCAGAGCAAGCGCGTACACAAGCGCAAACTGCCGCTCAGGTTGTGCGTGCTGCTGAAGAAAGTGTTCGAGTAGAAGAGGAAGCCCTGGCTGCGGCTAACGGTAGAGTTTTAGCTCAACAAGCAGTAGTTGCACAAGCACAAGAAAGACGCTCCTATGCAAGACTAACATCACCCATAGCTGGTGCAGTAATAGAAAGGTCAACAGAACCAGGAAATTTGCTCCAACCAGGGAATGAAGTTGTGCAAATAGGGGACTTCAATAGAGTTAAAGTAGAAGTTCAAGTTTCAGAATTAGAATTAGCAAAAATCCAAGTTGGGCAGTCAGTAGAAGTGAGTTTAGATGCTTTCCCTAATCAAACATACTATGGAACTGTCACCCGGATTTCTCCAGCGGCCGATCCAACTGCTCGACTAGTACCAGTAGAAGTAGTTATTCCTAATAATGATAGAAAAATTGGTAGTGGTTTATTAGCACGAGTTAACTTTACATCCTCAGAACAAGCAAGTTTAGTCATACCTCAAACAGCATTACAAGGAGATCGAAACAGTAAATCCAGCACTCAAGAAAATTCCAATCAAAATCGTCAAGGAACAATATTTGTTTTGAACTCTTCAGCAGAAAAACCCACAGTTTCAGCTAGAGAAGTCACAATTGGCAAAAAAAGTGATGGTAAAGTCGAAATTTTGTCTGGGTTGCAACCGGGAGAAAGATTTGTAGTTCGTAGCGGAGAACCGTTAAAAGATAATGCCGCTGTACGCCTTTCAATTATTTCTGAAAAAGCCGAATCAAATCAAAATTAATAGGGAAGAGGGAAGAGGGAACAATAACTAATCATCCGCACTTGATATCATCCGCCAATTTGCCGAAAAAGCTCACCTGTTTCCGCAATTCCTCTTGACACCTCTTTTAATTACCAATTCTAATCACGGTTTAAAAAGGATTACACAGATTACACGGATTTTAATTACCAATTACCAATTACCTATTACCAATTACCAATTACCTATTCCCTATTCCCTATTCCCTGAAAATATGCAGCAAATTAATCAAAAAAGCGGATTTAGCATTAGCGGTATTTCTATCCGCCAGCATATCGGTACACTGATGCTAACCCTGGCAGTAATTGTACTAGGAATCTTTTTTATCATTCGATTACCAGTAGATTTACTGCCAACAATTACTTATCCCCGGATTGGCGCACGTATAGAAGCACCGGGAATTTCTCCAGAAGTGGGAATAGATGAAATTACCAGACCATTAGAAGAAGCTTTCGCTGCGACAGAAGGAGTAATTCAGGTATATTCCCAAACACGTGAGGGAAATGTCAGTATAGATTTGTACTTCCAACCGGGAGGTAATATAGACCAAGCCCTTAACGATGCTACAGCAGCATTCAACAGAGCTAGGAGCAGTTTACCAGATAGCATTGAAGAACCGCGCATTTTCAAATTTGACCCTTCCCAGCTACCAGTTTATGAATTTGCTTTAACATCACCAACTTTAAAAGACGTTGACCTACGTGTATTTGCGGAGGAAGAACTTGCTCGTGAACTCGGTGTAGTTCCGGGAGTTGCCGGGGTAGATGTATCGGGAGGTGTTGAAGAAGAAATTAGGATCAATATTGATTTAAATCGTTTGCAGGCTTTGGGTGTAGGGTTAACAGATGTACTAGATGAATTGAGAAACCGTAATCAAGATATTTCCGGCGGGAGAATTTTTGGAGAAAATTCCGAGCCATTAATTCGTACAGTCGGACGTTTCCAAAATGTTGAAGAAATCAAAAATCTCTCCTTTGAAGTTTCTTCTGGTTCCTCCGAATCATCTACCACCTCCCCTAGTATCTCTCGTCGCGTTTACCTACGAGATTTTGCCCAAGTTTTAGATGGTTCCGAAGAACAGCGATTGTTCGTTTTACTCAATAGCGAACAAGCAGTCAAACTCAGTGTCCAAAAACAACCAGATGGCAATACTGTTGATGTTGTAGATAGCGTCAAAAAGCGTTTAGAACAGTTAAAACAATCTCGTTTAATTCCAGAAGGAACAGTAATTACAACTACTTTAGATGAATCAAAATTTATCCGTAACTCCATATCAAATGTTGCCACTTCCGGTTTAATTGGTACCTTACTCGCTGCGATCGCTGTTTTATTATTCCTTGGTTCTATCCGTCAAACAATTATCATCGTGTTGGCGATTCCCTTGGCTACTCTGGCTGCAATTATTCTCATGGGTATATCTGGCTTCTCTCTGAACATTTTTAGTTTGGGTGGTTTAGCGCTGGGTGTGGGGATTGTTGTCGATAACTCCATTGTGATGTTGGAGAATATTGCCGAGGGCGCGGGGATGACTCCGGGTAAAACCGCGAAAACTCGTTTGAGTCCCCATCAATTACTCGTTCAAGCCGAACAAAGTAGCCGAGAAGTTGAATCAGCATTGATTGCTTCCACTAGTACAAACCTAGTTGCAATATTGCCATTTATCTTAATCGGTGGCTTTATTTCGCTGCTATTCAACGAGTTAATTCTCACCATCAGCTTTTCTGTTGCGGCTTCAATCTTAATTGCAGTCACCGTTGTACCCATGATGACATCTCGAATGTTAGCTTGGCGCTGGTCGAGTCGTTTGAATGAATTTTGGCTGCTACGTAAGTTTAATGGTCGCTTTGAAGCCGCGACAGCAGGATATCGGAGTTTTTTAGCGAAAGTATTGAGTTTTCGCTGGTTAGCAATTGGGTTGGCTATTTTGGTCTTTGGTGGAACTAGTTTATGGATGATTCCCCAAATCCCTCAAGAAATTTTACCCCGCATCAGTACCGGACAAGCCAATTTATTTGCTCAGTTTCCTCCCGGTACACCATTAGAAACAAACCGTAAAGTGATGACTGCGGTAGATGAAGTTTTACTCGAACAGCCAGAGACCGAATACGTATTTACCACCGCTGGAGGTGCGCTATTTGGTACTAATACGATTCAAAACCCATTACGGGGTTCGAGTACCATTACTTTAAAACCCGGTACAGATGTAGAAGCTTACGTCGAAAAAGTTACCACCGAATTAGATAAACTCAATTTAGCAGGAATTCGCTTACGTCTGAGTCCGGGTGCAGTTCGGGGTTTAATTCTCAGTAATTCCCCCGTGCGCGGTGCCGAAGTTGATGTAATTTTACAAGGAAACGACTCCCAATCCTTAGAACAAGCAGGTCGTCAAGTGTTAGCCGCAATGGAAGAGCAAGTCACTTTAGCTAGATTCCGTCCTGATGCTGACCCCCGTCAACCAGAAATTCAGATTCTTCCCGACTGGGAAAGAGTAGCGGCTGTGGGTTTAACGACTCAAGAAATTGGTGACACAATTCAAACAGCGATTGAAGGTAGTACACCCACTCAGTTGCAGCGTGGTAATCGTTTGGTTGATATAAAGGTGCAGTTAGACGAAGACTCGATCAAATCCTCTTCGGAACTTGCAAGATTGCCTTTATTTGTGAATAATAATCGTCAAGTACGTCTGAGTGATGTTGCTAATATTGTTGACGGACAAGCACCCGGAGAAATTCAGCGGATTAACCAGCGTCAGGTTTTTATTGTTGCCGGTAATTTAACTGAAGGAGCAAGCCTTGGTGATGCGTTAAACCAAGTTAATTCAGTAATCGCGGATTTGGATTTACCGTCGGGTGTGTCAGTCTTGCCCAGTTCAGCTTCAGAAGCTAATCAGGAGTTACAAAACTCCTTGAGATTATTAGGAGGATTAGCCGCTTTTCTAGTGTTTGTGGTCATGGCTGTGCAGTACAATTCCTTGGTTGACCCTTTAGTAATTATGTTTACCATTCCTTTAGCATTAGCTGGGGGTATTTTCGGACTTTATTTAACTCAAACAGCCATCGGAGCAACAGTAATTGTCGGTGCTGTATTATTGGTGGGAATTGTCGTGAATAACGCCATCATCATGGTAGAGTTAGCAAATCAAATTCGCGAACAGCAAGGCGTTGACCGTCAAACCGCAATTTTGCAAGCCGCACCTCAACGCTTACGTCCAATATTAATGACTACCATTACTACAGTTTTGGGGATGTTTCCCTTAGCGTTAGGAATCGGGGAAGGTTCAGAATTTTTACAACCTTTGGGTGTAGTAGTATTTTCCGGGTTATCTTTAGCAACATTATTAACTCTATTTGTGATTCCCTGTTTCTATATTTTGTTACACGACTTTTTCAGTGGAAAATGGGCAAGAAGGATTTAGCAGTTAGGGGTTAAAACCAAACAAAGCAACACACACAATCCCCATCTCACAGGCTAAAATGAATAATACGTAAAACAGTTCATTATTCATTTCAGCGAGGTATCTTATGACCGTACAAAGTCGCAAATCACCACCGACACACCCCGGATACTTAGTATTCAACTCCAAGGAAATCAAAGAAAATCCGCTAAACTTCTACAACCGGATGTGGAAAGAGTACGGGGATTTGGTGCGTTTACCGATAATGCCAAATTACTCAATTTATCTGCTTGCTCATCCCAGCTATGCGGAACACGTCTTGTCTACCCATCAAGAACTTTACGCAAAACCCGACATTGTAAATAAGCCATTCAACTTAATGATGGGGGAAAGTATTCTTACTAGCGAAGGGGATTTCTGGCTTAAGCATCGTCGGTTAATGCAACCAGCTTTTCACATGAAGCAGCTAGCAAAATTAGCTGATGTGATGGTTAGTTGTACTGAATCTTTTTTACAAGAATGGGAGAAGAAACCGGATGGTGAAGTAATTGATATTGCCGAAGAAACACTACGGTTAACGCTGAAAATTGCTGGACAAACTTTATTTAGTAAAGATATTAGCGATGAAGATAGCGTTTTAGGTCAGGCTTTTCGCACGGGATATGAGTTCATAAATTATAAGATGAATAACCTATGGACCGAACCATTATGGATACCAACATCTCGAAATCAAGGTTTTCGTCAAGCAAAACAAACTCTAGATAAATTAGTTTTAGATATTATCAATTCTCGCCGTCAAAATCCTCAAAATAGACAAGATTTACTATCAATGTTGATGTCCGCACAAGATGAAGAAACCGGGGAAAGAATGAGCGATAAGCAATTGCTTTCAGAAGCAATAACTTTATTAGTTGCAGGACATGAAACTGTAGCATCTGGTTTAGCTTGGACTTGGTATTTATTAGCAGAAAATCCAAATATTATCGAACAACTACAATCAGAATTGCGAAGAGTTTTGAACGGTAGTAATCCTAGCTTTGAGAAATTACCCCAACTTGAATATACAAGGAGAGTATTTGATGAAACCTTGCGTTTGTATCCACCAGCTTGGGCAATGCCGAGAACTTCCAAGCAAGATGATCAAATTCAAGGTTACTTGATTCCGAAAAATTCGCTCATTACCGTAGCAGCATTTATGATTCATCGTCATCCCGAATTTTGGGAAAATCCCGATCAATTTAACCCAGATAATTTTTTACCAGAGAAAGTAAATCAAAAACCAAACTTTGCTTATTTCCCCTTTGGTGGAGGAAAAAGAATTTGCATTGGTAAAAGCTTTGCGTTGATGGAAGCAACAATTATTATTGCTTTGATAAGTCAGCGATTCAAGTTAGAATTATTGCCCAATCAAAACATAGAAATTGACCCAACCTTTACATTACGTCCAAAAAATGGCATTAAAGTCAAATTATGGAAACGAAATTAGTATCGAATGCAAAGACTTGATCCAGAAAAAAGAGCAGCAATTTTAAATGCAGCCAAACAGCGTCTCCGCAAATACGGAATTCAAAAAACAAAAATGCAAGAAATTGCTAAAGATGTAGGTATTGCTGTGGGGACGCTATATTTATACTTTAAAAATAAAGACGATATTTTAATTGCTAGTACCGAAGCTTTTGCACAGCAACATATAGCATATACAGAAAGAATTTTAAATTCCTCGAAATCTCCCCAGGAAAAACTCAAGGATTATATGCTCAATCGCTTCCAGGCATCTCAAGAAACCCGTAATAGTGGTTCTCATGCAGCCGAATTAGCTCGTGCTGTAATTCGTTTAAACCCAAATATAATAGAAGAACAAACTAATTGGACTAGAAAAAATTTATTAAAGATTCTTCAAGAGGGTATTGAAACTAATTTATTTAAAATAGATAATTTAGAGCGCGATGTAGAAGTATTTTTACATTCTATTGGTTACTTTTTTCCGCTTGCAACCACAGAGAAATATTTTGAACCAGAAGCAGAAAAGTTATTAATGGTAATTGATTGGTTTATCGAAAAGTGGTCTGAACATTGATTTTTATGATTTATTCTAATACCCTATTCCTTATTTTATATTCCCTCTTTTCTAACTCTTGATAAACTGCTATTGTTTCTTGACAAACTCGTTTAATATTCAACCGTTCTAAATTTTGACTGGCTCGATTTTTCCACTCATTTAATGCATTTGAATCATCAAGCAAAGTTTTTAATTTAGCTGCTAAAGCTTGACTATCCTTTGCCGGTACTAAAAGTCCAGCTTCACCATAATCTAAAGCTTCCGGAATTCCATCAACATCAGTTGCAATAATCGCACAACCTGCTTCACGGGCTTCTGAAAGTACCAATGACAAGGGTCATTGTGAAAAAAATATAACCATTACACCAATTAAAAAAGATTACACTGATTTCACGGATTTTTATTCCCTATTCCCTATTCCTAATTTATGATTCAATTAAGACAACTTTACGTAAATTAGGACTATGTAAATTTCCGCGACGTGCTAAACCTGAAGCAAGTAGAAGTCGCCAAGCAGTTAAAGATAAAATAGAAGCATCCGCTAATTTGAGAAAATGGCTGACTTTTTTTTGCTTTAATGCCACCATCGCCCAGTGGAGTTTCAAATAATTGATAATATCGTCAAAAGGCGGAATTTGAGAGCGGTATTGTTCGTCAACTAAAGCGTAAATCTTTTCCTTCATTAAAATGTTAGTATTTAAGCGCTTTTGTAGAAAAATTTTTTGATCATATCCTCCAGACCAAATTGTTCGGTATGCTAAACATTGATTTAAAATTAGGGCATCTCCAAACTGAGCAATACGAATCCAAGAATCAATATCATCGCAACCAATTAAGTTAATATCCCATCCACCGCTTTTCAGAAAAGCTTCACGAGTACAAGCTACCTGAACCGGAGTACCAAATGGTAATCTTTCTAGAAGCATACCGTAATGAATATCTGCTTGGGGTATGTAAAAAGCTAATCCGGGACCAAGTACAGGTGTACGACTCACCTCAACTTGCAATTCATTTACCTGAGATGCAATACACGAACAAATTACAGCATTTTCATGAAGCGCGATCGCCCTTTGCATTTCCTCTAGACAATTATTCGCAAGATAATCGTCATCGTCTAAAAATTTAATCCACTCACCTTTAGCCTTTTCGATCCCCGCATTTACCGTCGCAGCATGACCAGAATTTTTACTATTACAAAGATAAATTAATCGCTGCTGTTGTTCGAGTGGTAGCTGTTCCTTTAACTTGTTGACATACTCACAAGTGCCATCAGAAGAACAATCATCAGCAACAATCACTTCACACTCAACACTCTGGTTAAGAGCAGAGTTAATTGCTCGTTTAAGTAAATCTAAACGATTATATGTTGTAATAATAACGCTAAATTTCATACATTCAAGACTCTAAGTACATTATTTCAGCCCCGTCAACTACCGTTTGGTGAAAATAAATTTTGCTTGATACAAAAAATTATTGTAATCATTAAAATAATCGGTTGAAATCAGTGGACTAAAACATCGATATAGATTTATTATTGGTGATCGTGATATTTGAAGACAAACAATGAACGTACAAGAAATAATCCGCAACTTAGAAGCGGAACAACTCAAAACAGACCTACCAGTAATTTACGTAGGTGATACCGTGAGAGTCGGAGTAAAAATCAAAGAAGGAGAGAAATTCCGCGTACAGCCCTATGAAGGAGTTGTAATTGCCATGCGTAATGGTGGAATCAACGAAACCATTACGGTTCGCAAAGTATTCCAGGGTGTTGGTGTTGAAAGGGTTTTTCTGTTGCATTCTCCCCGAATTGATAATATAAAAGTCATGCGTCGCGGTAAAGTTAGACGTGCTAAACTTTATTATCTTCGCGATCGCATAGGTAAAGCGACTCGGATTAAGCAACGTTTTGACCGCCCATTGTAACTTCAATAAATACCCGTATAATGATACGAGCATTTACAGCTTCATCAGCATCACCCTTCATAGCATCTCTCGCTGCGGAGATGCGATGAAGACTCGATAGTTTGACGGGACACAAACCAAGCCCATCAACTATCTGAGCGCTTTTCTTAAATGAGTGTGCAAGTAACTTTTTGAGACATTTGTGGCTGATTATTAATTTTTCAAAAAAAATGGATCTTAAATGCCACAATTGAGTTAAACTAGTTGAGACCGGCACAGAATAATTATTAATAAAGCTTGTGCGCTCTTAGTTCAGTTGGTAGAACGCAGGTCTCCAAAACCTGATGTCGGGGGTTCGAGTCCTCCAGGGCGCGCTCTCAAATAAAATCCAGCCCGAAAGCTTTGCAGTTACCACTGCAATATCAGTTTTACTGAGAATTTCGGGTTGATTTTATTTTTATAGCAGCTTTAGACAATTAATTATAAATATATGGTCTAAATAATGGTCTAAATCAAAGCTGTTAGTATTAATGGAGAACTTTGATGTAACTAAGAATATTATGTTTGGGGGAGAGTAAAGACCGTGGTCAAGAAAAACGAAGCACAGGTACAGGAAATGAGTAGCGGGTTTAATGCTGGCAACTTCTTAAAAGGAACCAAAGAGGAATTTGAGAAAGTTGTTTGGCCAAGTCGTAAACAGCTCGTCAGTGAATCCGCAGCGGTGCTGTTGATGGTAACCCTTTCCGCTACAGTGATATTTTTTGTAGATAAATTCTTTGCTTGGGCAGCAACAGTGGTATTCAAATGAATTCTGCAACAGACGAAGATCGTAATTCGCCGTTGCAGTCAGAGGAAATGGAAGCAGCGTCAAACGAAGGTGTACAATCACCACGCTGGTATGCAGTACAAGTAGCCTCTGGCTGCGAGAAGCGTGTAAAAACCAACTTGGAGCAGCGCATTCAAACCTTTGATGTCGCTGACAAAATTATCCAGGTAGAAATTCCACACACGCCAACAGTTAAAATTCGTAAAGATGGCAGTCGCTACCAGACAGAAGAAAAGGTATTTCCTGGCTATGTACTGGTAAAGATGGAAATGGAAGATGATATTTGGCAGGTGGTGCGAAACACCCCCCATGTAATCAACTTCGTTGGAGCCGAACAGAAACGCGGTAGCGCAAGAGGACGGGGACACGTAAAACCGTTACCTCTGTCTCGAGGTGAAGTCGAAAGAATCTTCAAGCAAGCTACCGAACAAGAGCCAGTAGTGAAAATTGATATGGCTACTGGTGATAAGATAATTGTGCTTTCAGGTCCATTTAAAGACTTTGAAGGTGAAGTAATAGAAGTAAGTCCGGAACGAAGTAAGCTCAAAGCATTGCTTTCGATTTTTGGAAGAGACACGCCAGTCGAATTGGAATTCAACCAAGTAGAAAAACAAAGCTAGTAGGAAATGGCGAAGAAAATAACAGCGATTATTAAACTGGCTCTGCAAGCTGGGAAAGCGAACCCAGCACCTCCTGTAGGACCTGCTTTAGGTCAGCACGGTGTTAATATCATGATGTTCTGCAAGGAGTACAATGCCAAAACAGCTGATAAAGCTGGGACGGTTATTCCAGTAGAAATTTCGGTTTATGAAGACCGCAGTTTTACATTTGTCTTAAAAACTCCTCCAGCATCGGTATTAATTACCAAAGCAGCCAAAATTCAAAAAGGTTCTGCCGAGCCAAATAAAGCTAAAGTAGGTTCCATCACAAAAGGCCAATTGCGAGAAATTGCCGAAACCAAAATGCCTGATTTGAATGCTAACGACATCGAAGCAGCAATGAAAATTATTGCGGGTACCGCTCGTAATATGGGTGTCACGGTTACAGAGTGAAAGAACTGGAGTTAGGAGTTATGAGTTAGGAGTTAGGAGTTATGAGTTAGGAGTTATGAATTAAAAACTAACAACCAATAACTAACAACCAACAACCAAAATCTAAAATCCAAAATCTAAAATCTAAAATCCAAAATGTATTTGGGGGAGAGAATGAATCTCGTTAAGTACCCCAGGAGTAAAAAATGGCAAAAAATAAATTATCGCGTCGTTTGAGAGAGCTGCACGAAAAAGTAGAAGATAAAGACTATCAACCGATAGAAGCTTTAACTTTGCTCAAAGAAACAGCAACGGCAAAATTTCCCGAAGCCGCAGAAGCGCATATTCGCTTGGGAATAGACCCCAAATATACAGATCAGCAGTTGCGGACTACAGTAGTACTACCCAAAGGTACCGGACAAAATATCAGAGTAGCAGTAATTGCACGAGGTGAGAAAGTCGCCGAAGCCACCAGTGCAGGTGCTGATGTAGTTGGGTCAGAAGAACTGATTACCGAAATTCAGCAAGGAAGAATGGACTTTGATAAGCTAATTGCGACTCCTGATGTCATGCCGCAAGTAGCAAAACTTGGTAAATTATTAGGGCCGCGTGGTTTGATGCCATCCCCCAAAGGTGGAACCGTGACATTTGACCTAGCAGGTGCAATTGAGGAATTCAAAGCTGGTAAATTAGAATTTAGAGCCGACCGTACTGGCATAGTTCATGTTATGTTTGGTAAGGCATCTTTTTCTCCAGAAGATTTATTGATCAACTTGAAGGCGTTGCAAGAAAGCATTGAACGTAACCGTCCTTCAGGAGCAAAGGGTCGCTATTGGCGGACTGTATATGTTTCTGCCACCATGGGACCATCCATAAAAATTGATGTTAATGCTTTACGCGATTTAAAAATTGGTCAAGCAGCTTAACTGAGAAAAAAATTAACTTTCAATCAACTTTGATTAATTTTGAGTTATGATTTGCAAGTTATGGGTTAATCAAAGAAAATTATTTTTAACTCCTAACTTCATGTCCTAACTCTCAACTTCAAACCTTAAAAATAAATAGGTAACAGCCAGAGACAGCAGGCGCTTTAACAAAAGCTTAATTTTCTGCCTAGGTTAACATCCCAACTTCCCTCTTTTTCCACTCTTAGTAGTAAGAATTAGATGATGTAAGGATTTTGTAATCACTTATAAAGAAGTGATTAGAAGTGTTGAACCCTGGCTGTTGCAGTCAGGGTTTTGTTGTTTGAAAGGTCGAGAAAAACCATGAAGGAGGTGATATAAAATGGGTAGAACGCTAGAAGATAAAAAGGCGATAGTCGCCGACCTCAAAGAAGTTTTGAGCGAGTCTTCTCTGGCATTAATAGTTGATTACCAAGGGCTGAGCGTATCGGAAATTAGCGATTTGCGGAATCGGATGCGTCCAACTGGTACTGTTTGTAAAAGAGCCAAAAACACCTTGATGCGGATTGCTGTTCAAGAAGATCAGCAATGGCAGCCAATGACACAATACCTTCAAGATTCTTCAGTCTTTTTACTAGTTAAAGAAGACTTAAAAGAAGCTATCAAGGCTTACGAAGAATTTCAAAAAGTCACCAAGAAAACAGAAATTCGCGGTGGAGTACTTGAAGGACAAGCTTTGACGGTAGATCAAGTCAAAGCACTCAAGGATTTGCCTTCCAAACAAGAACTTATGGCTCGTATCGCTGGAAGTTTGAATGCAGTTGCCACCAAATTGGCCAAAGGTATCAACCAAGTACCAACCAAATTGGCGAAAGGTATCAACGAAGTACCCAGTTCTTTGGTACGTGCAGTCAAAGCAGTATCCGAAAAAGAAGATTCTTAAGATTTTGGATTTTAGATTTTGGATTATATGTAAACAAACCGCATCTAAATTTAGAAATCTAATTATCTACTTATCTAGAAAAATTTTTGATTTAACAACAACAACGACAACAACAGGAGTAAATTAAATGTCTGCTAAAACCGATGAAATCATTGAAAGCTTGAAATCTTTGAGCTTACTCGAAGCTTCCGAACTAGTTAAGCAAATTGAAGAAGTGTTTCAGGTAGATGCTTCCGCTTCTGGTGGCGGCGGTATGATGATGATGCCTGGAATGATGCCCGGAATGGGTGGTGGTGCTGCTGCTGCTGAACCTGAAGAAGAGAAAACCGAGTTTGACGTAGTACTTGAAGACGTACCAGCCGATAAGAAGATTGCTATCCTCAAGGTTGTACGCGGTATTACCGGCTTAGGTTTGAAAGAAGCCAAAGACTTAGTAGAATCTGCACCCAAGCCAGTTAAAGAAGCCATTGCCAAAGATGCTGCTGAAGATGCTAAGAAACAGCTTGAAGAAGCTGGTGCTAAGGTATCGATTAAGTAATTAATTTGGTGATTGGTAATTGGTAATTGGTAATTGGTAATTGGGGATTGAAGTATATATTTAAAAGTGAAGCGCTCCGCGTGTTCGTCAAAATTACTTCATTCTTAATTATTTTACCCATCACCTATTACCGATTACCCATTACCGATGCCCAATCAATGTAAGTCCTTATCCCAAACAGCAATATAGATACGGTCTTCTTTATTACGTTGGATTATTCCTTTTAAACCGCCGGTTTGAAAGGAATATTGGTTGTTTGGCGTTGATAAACTCGCTGCAATCCTTGTTGGATATCGCCATTCATATTACCTGCTAACATTCCTTGTAAAGCATTTTGCATTGTATTTTCTCCTACCGATTGAGCCAGAGATGCTTCTGTTTGTCGCAATATTCCAGATTGACGATCAACAAGTAACCCCAGGTCTACACGATTGGGTTGTAATCTATAAAGATAAGCACGGGTATTCCATAAACCATTAGAAACTTTCGTTGGTTGTCCCAAATTTGCTTTGATATTGTCTTCAGAAACTCCTGTAGGAAATACTGGGAAAGTACGATTGTTGGTATTATTAACAACTGGTTTTTCAATCTCTTTTGGTGGTGTTGGAGGTTGAGGAGCAGGGGTAGGAGTAGGAGTGGAAATTATTTGCGGTTGCGGTTCTGGTGTTGGAATCAACGACGGCTGATTGTTTTCCGGTGTAGGTTGCGGTGTGAATTCTGGAGTTGGTTCTGGAGTTGGTTCAATTGTCAATTGCTGCTGCGGTTGCGGTGGAGCAATTTGTGGTTGTGAGGGACGTTGAATTTCTGCTGGTTGGGGTGGTTGTACTTGGCTAAAAGTTGGTTCGGGAGCAGCAATTGAATTATTCTCACTATTATCAATTGATTCTGGTGGTAGAGGAGTTTCAGATATGACAACCTTTTCTTCCGGTTGCTGACGATTAAAATTAGCAATTGCTATTCCCCCAATTAATCCTACAGTAAGTAAACTACCGAAAATTAAAGTCGGTTTTAACCAGTTTTTGGAATTTGGAGAAACTGGAGTATTTCGAGGAATTCCGGCTACAGGAGATACTGCAACTGTTTTTTGAGTATTTTGGGTATTTTGAGTTTTGAACGCCGGTAAAGTGGTAGTAGTAGTAGTAGAATCACTAGATTGCAAAGCATAAAGCATTTTGCTTGCAGTGCTGAAGCGAATTCCTAGATTTGGATTAATTGCTTGATTGAGAACTGTTTTGAAATCAGTTGATAATTCTTCGGGAGCATAATTTTCCCATAATATTTCACCTGTTTGCGGATTGGTTTCTAACTCTTGGGGGTGTTTACCAATTAATAAATAAATCGCTGTTAAACCCAAACTGTAAATATCGGTTGCGAAAACCGCACGCCCTACAGCTTGTTCGATTGGCATATATCCCGGTGTACCTATTACCATCGATTTTGTGGGGTTTCCTGAAGAAGTGATGGTATTACAAATCGTTTCTTTTACCGCACCGAAATCAATTAAAACTGGCTTATTATTTGAACTGCGGAAAATAATATTATCGGGTTTAATATCGCGGTGAATAATTCCTTTTGAGTGGACGTATTCTAAAACTGATAATAAACTGAGTAAAATTTCTTTAACAGCTTTTTCATCCAAACATCCTTCAGTTTCGATAACTTTTGTTAAAGTTTCTCCTTGAATCCATTCTTGAACCAAATAAAACAACCCATTTTCCGAAAAATATGCGAAAAGATTAGGAATTTGGTCGCTACCTTCACCGAGAAATTCTAAAGTTGCTGCTTCTCGTTCAAAACGTTGCTGAATATGCAGATAGGTTTTTGGATCATCTACGAGTGGTTTAAGTTGCTTAATCACGCAACGACGACGAGAAGGAAGATGAGTATCTTCTGCCAAAAAGGTTTCACCAAACCCACCAGCACCTAACACCTGGATAACTTGATAACGATTGTTCAGTAACTTTGTTGTCATACTGCTTTAAACGAATGAATAGTACTCCAATCGATGACGCGAACCAATATTTAGAACCAATACTTAATTTATCTCAATTTTTCAGACGATATCGTTAGGGGAATATATCCCGCTTTGATTTTGAGATTATTTTTTGAAAAGAGCAAATTTGCTTACAGCAGCATCGTTAACAAGTCGATTAACTTAAAATTATAAACAATAGTCAATTTTAAACAAATAACCATGCACCCTCTATTAAAGGTTGACATTTCTGAATTAAGTGTATCTGAGCGAATACAACTAGCTGAGGATTTATGGGATAGTATTCTGCTTGAATGTGATGCTTCAGAAGTTCCCTTGAGGGAAAGTCAAAAACAAGAACTAGATAGACGTTTAGAATTGCATTATCAAAATCCACAGCAGGGTTCCACTTGGGAAGAGGTTAAGCAGCGATTGGGTTTTGATAAATGAATTATCAGCTAATTATTAGCCCAGAAGCGGAATTTGATCTCGAAGATGCTTTTAAATGGTACGAAGAAAGCAGTTCCGGGTTAGGTTCAGAATTTGTCCGTGCTGTCGATGGCTGTTTTGCACTAATCGGACGTAATCCTTTTGCTTATCCCAAAGTGTACCAGCAAGTACGGCGAGTATTAATACGTCGGTTTCCTTATGGTGTAATGTATCTTGTGGAAGAAGATGTAATTACTATAATTGCCTGCTTTCACGTTAAACGTGACCCTAAACAATGGCAAGATAGAAGTACTTAAACCGTTTGTGCTTATTTATAGCAGTTTTCACTTGAGTGGAATACAAATTTTACCTCACCCCGCCCTCTTAACCCCTCTCCTCCTGACAGGAGAGGGGAAGGGGGTGAGGTTTTAGTGTATTGGACTCAACTGAAATTTGCTATATTCGTATTTATCCTTGGGAACTTGCACTCACGCTCTTAACATACTTCTTTTGAGCAACACTAAAAAAACGGTAGAAAGCCATACTTTCCACCGTTATATAATGATTAAAATCTTAGATGTTTACTATCTAAAACTCACTACAACTCGCATTTTACCCCTCAACAGCTTGAGGCAAAGCATCATCTTGACCGCTGCTGTCTTCTGGTGTTTTCTCGGCAGTAACAAGAATATTACCGCCTTGATCTACATCAACCAAGGCTGTATCACCTTCACCAATGCGCCCAGAGAGAATTTCTTCGGCTAGACTATCTTCCAGTAAGCGCATAATTGCTCTGCGTAGAGGTCTTGCACCGTAACTAGGATTATAACCTTCTAGAAGCAAACGCTCTTTGAAACGGTCGCTTACTTGTAGCTCAATACCTTTTTCGGTAAGTCGTCCGAATACTTCCTTGAGCATGATATCGGCAATTAACATTACCTCTTCACGGTTCAACTGACGGAAGACGATGATTTCATCCAAACGGTTGAGGAATTCCGGACGGAAGTACTGTTTGAGTTCTTCGTTAACCAAAGACTTAATTCGGTTGTACTGAGACTCGCTCGCATCTTCGGCAAACTCGAAACCGATACCACCACCACCTTTTTCAATTACCTTAGAACCAATGTTAGAAGTTAATATCAACAAGGTGTTTTTGAAGTCTACGGTGCGTCCTTTTGCATCCGTTAATCTACCGTCTTCAAGAATTTGAAGCAGCATATTAAACACATCGGGGTGCGCTTTTTCGATTTCGTCGAAAAGTACTACTGTATATGGTCTGCGTCTGACAGCTTCTGTTAACTGACCGCCTTCGTTGTAGCCTACATAACCAGGAGGCGAACCAATCAGCTTACTGACAGTGTGGCGCTCCATGAATTCGGACATATCGAGACGAATCATTGCTTCTTCCGAACCGAAGAAGTAAGAAGCCAAAGATTTAGCTAATTCAGTTTTACCTACACCTGTGGGACCAGAGAAGACAAAGCTCGCAATCGGTCGGTTGGGATTTTTCAAACCAACACGAGCGCGGCGAATTGCTCGCGAAACTGCTCTGACGGCTTCTTCTTGACCAATTAAACGCTGGTGCAAGGTGTCTTCCATGTGTAGCAATTTCTCGGATTCCGATTCGGTGAGTTTGTTCACCGGAACACCAGTCCAAGAAGCCACAATATGAGCAATATCTTCTTCAGTAACTACAGGCTCTTCCCCATCAGTACGGGAAGCACCGGCTTTACTTTGAGCAATAGCGCGAATTTCAGCTTTAATCTCCATTTCGCGATCGCGCAGTTCACCAGCTTTATCAAAATCTTGGGAACGTACTGCGTCATCTTTCTCTTTGAGAATTTTACGCAGTTCTTTGTCCAACTCTTTAGCTGCGGGAGGCAGTTGAGAGTTAATCAAACGTACCCGGCTTCCAGCTTCATCAATTAAGTCAATTGCTTTGTCTGGAAGAAAGCGATCGCTAATATAACGGTCAGATAATTTAGCCGCCGCTAGCACCGCTTCGTCAGAAATTTTCAATTTATGATGTTGTTCGTAACGGTCGCGCAGACCGCGTAAAATTTCAATAGTTTCATCTACTGAAGGTTCACCTACCATCACTGGTTGGAAACGACGCTCAAGGGCTGCATCTCGTTCGATGTGCTTGCGGTATTCATCGAGCGTTGTTGCCCCGATACACTGCAATTCACCACGAGCTAAAGCTGGCTTGAGAATGTTGGCTGCATCAATTGCGCCTTCTGCCGCACCAGCACCAATCAAGGTGTGTACTTCGTCGATTACTAAAATTACATTTCCTGCCTGACGGATTTCATCCATAATTTTTTTCAGGCGTTCTTCAAATTCACCCCGATACTTGGTTCCTGCTACCAGCAAGCCAATATCAAGAGTTACCACACGCTTGTCTTCTAAGATGTCAGGTACATCTTTGTTGCCAATGCGTTGAGCCAATCCTTCCGCAATTGCCGTTTTACCAACACCCGGTTCCCCAATTAATACCGGGTTGTTTTTGGTTCGACGACCCAAAATTTGGATTACTCGCTCAATTTCCTTGGCGCGCCCCACCACAGGGTCAAGCTTGCCATCCAAAGCCATTTGGGTCAAATTAGAGCCAAACTCATCGAGAGTCGGAGTCTTATTGCGCCCAGATTGACCAGTAGCCGCAACTTCAGCGGTTTCACCAAGCATACGGATCACTTGGGTTCTGACCTTAGATAGGTCTACACCCAGATTTTCCAGTACTCTAGCTGCTACGCCTTCACCTTCGCGGATTAAGCCTAACAGTAGATGCTCAGTACCAATGTAATTGTGACCTAATTGGCGAGCCTCTTCTAAAGATAGTTCGAGTACTCGTTTTGCCCGTGGGGTAAACGGAATTTCCACGGCTACAAAACCCGAACCTCGACCTATAATTTTTTCGACCTCGATTCTGGCATCTTTAAGGTTAACGCCCATTGATTTGAGCACCTTAGCCGCAACGCCAGTACCTTCGCCAATTAGACCCAAGAGAATCTGTTCAGTACCAACAAAATTATGCCCAAGACGGCGAGCCTCTTCTTGAGCAAGCATTATTACTTTGATGGCTTTTTCTGTGAAGCGTTCAAACATAAGGCATTATTCCCATCGCCTGCGTCGTGCCGGTACGCTGATTTTAGCACAGGCAAATCCTATGGGTGTCTTTATAAACTTAGTAGACATCCAAATACTTCAAACCCACCTCACAGGTTTCAACTACATAATATTTCTTACTTTGTTGTAGTCAGCATACTGAGGAGGTTAATTAAGTGTGCTATTTGACTTGACTACAATCTATATACACTTAATTTGACCAATTTACGGAGTTATTCCCAACAATCACTAATAACAATTTAGTTTTCTTACGTCAAGACGATTTTGAACCTTATAAAAATTATTTATCGTTTAGTTAAATTTCATTTAAATATCATTTACTTTTCATCTGTTACAATTTCCTGTTAATTGTCAACCTTTGACCTTTGACCTTTGACCTTCAACCTTCAACTAACTGCCAACAAGATTTATCTAAACCTAAACAAACATTTACATACCAATTGGCTAAGGTTTCTGGGAAATCCGGCTTGTGTATACCTCCAAGCCAGAGAATTAAAGCATCTTCACCGTTATCTTGGTAATAACGTCGTCGTCTCCCTGCTGTCTTAAACCCAAATTTTTCGTATAAAGATATTGCCGCTTGATTGGAAACTCTTACTTCTAAGGTTGCTCGTTCCAAACCGCGATCGCGAGCTGTCTTGATCAAAGAATAAAGTAAAGCCGCGCCCATCCCTTGACGGTGATATTGAGGATTTACTGCCAAAATTGTAATGTGGGCTTCTTCTAAAATTGACCAAAAACATCCCATCCCTAAGAGTTTTTCGCCGGTATGAGAGGAAAATATACCTTGTATCTCGCTGTTAGGACTATCCATTTCCTTTTCATAGGCAACTTTTGACCACAATCCCCCAAAGCAAATTTTATCCAGTTCGAGAATTGCTTCCAGATGCTCATTAGATAAAGATTGAATTTGTATCTCAAATTTATTCACTTTATTGGTTATGGTACATCGCTCTTTGTACACTGGGAAACGGGAGATAAATGTCGCCCAGAATTCAAATACAAAACAAATTATATTCTTATGGTATCGACTCACCCTACTGGGGTTCAAGAAAACGGTAGTAAATATGTACTATCTCAGGGCAATCAAAAAGAAACTGTTTCACCGAATCAATCGCTTTTACCTTTGAGTGCAAAAATCAACGATCGCGATTGTTTAGAAATCGGGGGTTGTGATGTCACAACCTTAGTAAAGCAGTTTGGTTCTCCGTTGTATATTTTAGACGAAGAAAGCTTACGAACAGCTTGCCGTCAATATCGCGATAGCTTCAAGCAATACTATCAAGGTGAATCGAGAGTATTATACGCTTCTAAGGCATGGAATTGTTTGGCTGTGTGCGCCATCGTCGCATCGGAAGATTTAGGAATAGATGTAGCTTCTGGAGGTGAATTATATACTGCAATTAAAAGTGGTGTAAATGCCGAGACAATTTATTTGCATAGCAATAATAAATCTCGTGAAGAATTGATTTTTGCTGTGGAATCGGGTTGTACGATTGTGGTGGATAATTGGTATGAGTTGAACACTTTAGTCGAACTGGCTACTAAAAATGGTTCTTCAAGCTGTGTGCCATACCGGATTATGTTGCGTCTGACTCCGGGTATTGATTGTCATACCCACGATTATATCCGCACGGGACAGTTAGATAGTAAATTTGGTTTTGACCCCAATGCACTTGATGATTTGTTTGCTTTTGTCAGCGAACAACCATCAGTATTTAATTGCGTTGGTTTACACGCTCACATCGGCTCGCAAATTTTTGAGAAACAACCTCATCAAGACTTGGCTGCGCTGATGGTAGAGTGGTTGAAAAAAGCCGCAACTTATGGCATTAACATTAGCGAGTTAAATGTTGGTGGCGGTTTGGGAATAAAATATATAGAATCAGATGACCCACCGAGCATCGAAGAATGGGTAAAGCCGATTTGCCAGGTAATTCAAAAAGCTTGCCTTGATGGGAATCTTCCCTTACCAAAATTACTATGCGAACCGGGACGTTCTTTAATCGGTACTACCTGCGTTACAGCATATAGTATTGGTGCATCCAAAGAAATTCCCGGAATCCGTAAATATATTGCTGTAGACGGTGGAATGTCAGATAATCCCCGTCCAATTACTTACCAGTCAATTTATCGAGCTGTGGTGGCGAATAAAATGACCGTACCATTGAACGAAACAGTCACGATTGCTGGTAAACATTGCGAATCAGGGGATATTCTAATTAAAGATGCCCAACTTCCCAAAACAGAAGCGGGAGATATTCTCGTAGTGATGGCAACAGGTGCATATAATTACAGTATGTCATCCAACTATAACCGTTTGCCTCGACCGGCAGCAGTTTTAGTTGGGAATGGGGAAGCAAGTTTAATTTTGCAACGCGAATCATACCAAGACTTGATTCGTCAAGATTGCTTACCAGAACGACTGAAAAAAACGAACAATAAAAGATTCAGGGGTTTAGTAGTAAGAAACCATAAAAACTGATAAAAATCAACTATTTTATGCTCCATCGTTCATGCTACCATGCCCTTAAGCTGCCTTTCTTGGCATCTACAAATCTTTTATCCTTTGAGCAAAATATCCTTCAACCAAAGCGCGTAATCCAGATGTCATGGGGAATTTATGGAAACAATGGCTGGCAAACCTGGGATGGTCGCAGTCCTTGTTAAAGACTCTGGATATCATGTTAGTGCTGGCGCTAACGTATATGATGCTAGTATTTATTAGCGAACGTCGCACCCTATGGATGGTGCGGGGTTTTATTGTTTTGATGCTAGCTTCAGCTGTGAGTGGTTCCTTGCAATTGGAATTGCTCAATTTTGTTTTACAAAGCTTGGTATATGGTTGTGCTGTAGCAATGGCGATAACTCTTCAGTCAGAGTTTCGCCGCTTTCTAGAGCAATTGGGACGGGGTGAATTTCGCCAATTGTTCCAAACTTCAAGCTTAGCGGTACCGAAATCCTATAGTGTAATTGATGAAATTGTTGATGCAGTTAAAGAGCTTTCCAAAAACCGAATTGGGGCTTTGCTGATTGTAGAGACTACTGGTCCAATTGACGAACGGGATTTTTCCGTACCGGGAGTAAAGCTAAATGCTGAAGTTTCTAAGGAACTGCTACAAACAATTTTTCAACCAAAAACTCTTTTGCATGATGGTGCAACATTAATACGCGGTTCTCGGATTGTATCATCGGGTATAATTTTACCGTTATCGGGTCGCACTGCCTCCCGTCAGTTGGGAACGCGACACCGTGCGGCTATGGGAATTACTGAGCGTGTGGAAAATTGTATTTGCGTTGTTGTATCAGAAGAAACAGGTTCTATTTCTCTAGCAGAAAGGGGAACTTTAAATAGACCATTGACAATCACGAAGCTGAGAGATTCCTTGGAGACTCGATTTTCTCCTGCTGTGGATCGGGAAGCTGTAGCTCCCGGCTTATTTAGTTTAGGTCGTCAAATTCGTGATAAGTCAACCGCATTAATTTCACGTTTACTTGGCTTAGCATCGACTGCTTCTCGGAATAAAAAATGACAGCACAATCAACAAAACTGGAAGATTTACCAAGCGACTTAAAAAAAGAACTACTACCCAAGCACGTTGCAGCAATTATGGATGGTAACGGTCGATGGGCTAAACGTAGAGGTTTACCTAGAATTATGGGGCATAAGCGAGGAGTTGATATTCTCAAAGATTTGCTCCGCTGCTGTCAAGATTGGGGAATAAAAGCTCTAACTGTTTATGCTTTTTCTACGGAAAACTGGGGTAGACCCCAAGAAGAAGTGGAGTTTTTGATGACTTTGTTCCAGCGGGTTTTACGTCAAGAACTACGAGAAATGTTAGAAGAGAACGTAAAAATCAGCTTTGTAGGCAATTTACTCGCTTTACCAAATGCTCTACAGGCAGAAATTAACAAATCTATTGAAGAAACTAAAAATAATCACGGTATTAAATTTAATGTTGCTACCAATTATGGGGGTAGAGAAGAAATTATCCAAGCTTGTCGCGCCATCGCCGAAAAGGTCGATAAAGGATTACTCCAACCTGATGAAATTAATCAAGCAGTATTTGAGCATCATCTTTACACCACTGGAAACTGTGACCCAGATTTAATTATTCGCACCAGTGGAGAAATGCGTTTAAGCAATTTTCTTTTATGGCAATCAGCTTATTCAGAAATATATTTTACCGATACTTTGTGGCCAGATTTTGACCGCAGCGAATTTAAGAAGGCTTTATTTGCTTATCAGCAAAGAGAACGGAGGTTTGGGAAAGTTTAATCAAATTGGTAATTGGTAATTGGTAATTGGTAATTGGGAATAACCAGTGAATATAATTCGTAATTCGTAATTCGTAATTATTGCCCCGGTGGTACTAACTTACTTTTATGGTCCAGAAAAATTGCCTCTTCTATATCTTGGCGACTGAGAGAATACTTAAACGAGCGTTGGATATCTTCTCTATTGTCTCCGGCATTGATATATCGGACTGTAATTTCTTCAATATCAAGCAAAATTTCTGCTTCCCAAGCAGGCTGCTTTACGCGCCACATATGTAAATATGTTTCGTTTTGTTGACAGCCTTTGTTTTCTAACCATTTTTCAATTTGCGGAAGTGGATGATTATATAGTGGGGTTTCGGAATTTAAAAGATACATAGGAATTTTAGATTTTAGATTTTAGATTTTAGATTTTAGATTAATGTGAATTCGTAGTGATTGTTTTGTGATTGTCAGATTTCATTTGATCAGCGCGTACTTCATATTTTGCAGCATAAAAACCTATCTGCAAAATAATTATAATTACTAAGGATTGAAAATTAAATAAAATACAAAACCTCACCCTGTCCTGTCGGACATCCCTCTCCTTGATAAAGAGAGGTAAAGATTTTTACACAGTAAAAACCAAGGGTGAGGTTTAATTATAGATTTGTACATTATTTTATCCGCTTTCCTAATTGTTTGACTTGATTCTTACCCGCTATTGGGTTGCAAACCCCATTCTGATCGCACAAGTCCATTCAAATGGACTAATAAAAAACAGGTTTACGTTAGTTATATTTTGATTTTGATTTTGATTTCTATTTTTTATTATCTAATTAATCATGCTTATGATGCAAGATATAAGGTACCGCATCTCGCCATTTTATTAAGTATTTTGACTTTTTAATTGTGAAATTGATTGACAATATTTGATTGATTTGAGTTAATTATTTGCTGCACTACAATATCTGGCTGTTGGATGTTTGTTTGAAAAGCTGCTTCACCTTTAGTTAAACCTACGGCAATTACTAAGAGCAAACATCCTAAAAAGGTTAATCCGAGAATAAATAAAGCAAAAATCTCACCTGGTGAAAGGGGGCGATCGCTAGCATCAAGGTAAGCGGATCTAGATAGATGACGACTTTCAGAAACGGGATGATTTAAATCGGAGGGTACTTGAATCACTGAAAAGCGGGAATAGCCAATTTTCAAGTCGTAACTCAAGCGTTTTTGGGGATTGCTGAGGGTACCGTAAGCTTCGTTAAGTTTTTGAAATTTAACGGTAGCAAGTGGGGTGGGTAAATCCGTGGTATCGGGATGATAGCGTTTGCTAAGTTCTCGGTAAGCACGACGGATTTCGATGGCTGAAGCTGCTGGATGAACACCTAACAAGGAATAGTAGGTTGGTTCACTGCGGCTTGGTATTGTCCGATTTTGATTCACAGCTATGTTCGTTACCTTGCGGACAGCTTTTTCTCATATTTTAAAACTATCTTTTTATCGCAAGCGATGAAAATCAGCATTATATAAATAAATATTTGTGAATTTGAGTTTAAATTCTGCTAGGGATTAAATTATTTAATTAAATTACCGCGAGGTTTAAAAGTTTCAATTTCCCGTAACTTTTCGTAAAGTTCGCGCTCTTGGGGACTGATATTTTTAGGAGTAATGATTTGAATCTCTACAAGTTGGTTTCCACGCTTACCTTTTTCGTCGGGATAGCCTTTACCTTCTAAGCGTAACCTTTGACCTGACCTAACTCCTGGAGGAATTGTCATTTTTACTAATCCATCTAAGGTCGGTGCTTCTACTTGTCCTCCTAAAACTGCTTCACAGGGAGTAATCGGTACTTGACAGTGGATGTCGGTGCCTTCAAGTTTAAAAATATGATGGGGTTGTACGGTAATTTTTAAGTATAAATCGCCCCCACTAATGCCCTGGTTTCGTAATCGGATAGTTTGTCCTGTTACCATACCTGGGGGCATATTAACTTCTAAAGAACGTCCATCTTCAAGACGAATTCTTTCTAAACCACCTTGGTAAGCTTTTTCTAAGGGTAAAGTTAATCTTGCTTCGATATCGCGACGAGTTGGACGGGAGCTTGGAGTATAAGCAACTTTTGTTTTTGGAGTACGAAATGGGTCAGTAGTTGTACTATCAGTATAACTACTAGATGTATTGGCTGCTTGATTTTTTACACCAAAAACTTGGTCGATAAAGGTATCAAAATTATCGTATTTAGCGGGATTGACATCTTGTGTACGACCGTTTGGTTGATTCGATGTTTTGCGCGGTTTTGATCCAGCAAAACCATTTTGCTTCCAGAAAACGCTAAATTGGTCGTACTGAGCGCGTTTACTGGGGTCGCTCAAAACTTCGTAAGCTTCATTTATATCTTTAAATTTCTCTTCTGCGGTTTTATCACCAGGATTGAGATCTGGGTGAAATTGTCGCGCTAATCGTCGGTAACTTTTTTTGATTTCCTCATTTGTCGCATTTTTAGATACTCCTAAAATTTCGTAATAATCCCGAAAATTCTGCAAGTTTTGCATAGTAAGTTGTTTAAATGAATCGATTAATAGATTTTTTGTTTCTTAATAATTTACGTTTCGGTTGATAATAATACGGTCGCTCACAAAGATGAAACGATTTCTAATTGGTTTTTCTGAGATTTTCTGCTGGCTTTTATATTTCTATTTTGTACTCTTGTTTAGGATTAAAATCCGTACATAGAACTCCTAATTGAAAAAAATCAGTACACTTCCCCATTCCCCATTCCCTATTCCCTATTCCCTATTCCCTATTCCCCATTCCCTATTCCCTAAACCTGATATGGCTGCCCCACGATAGCCGCTAATAGTGAAAGAATTAAGGGGGTGGTTTACCCTCCCACAAAGAAAAATTTACATTCGGTTGCCAAAGCTAATTTAAACAACACTACAACCAATCATCATCCTCTTCATCCCAGTTATCTTGATAGCTCGGTTTCGATGGTTTACGTGACGAATAACCTTTGTCATAGCTTGGGTAGCTTGGCTCACTGTTGTTTCTGCTACCCGAATCTCGGTAGGAATCTCGACCACCATTGCGATCGCCATCTCTACTACCTCCGTAGCCCCGCTCAGCATCCCTACTATTGCTACTGTAATTCCCCCCGCCGTCTCTACTGCCACCATAACCCCTTTCGCCATCTCTACCCCCATAGCCTTTATCGTAATCTTTGCCGTAACCTCCCCGGTCATAATCTCGACTGTAGCCCCGATTTGAATCCCTACCGTAACCCTTGTCGTAAAAATCATCATCGCGATCTTTGTCACCGATAAAGATATCGCGGATGGTACCGAATAAATCGTCTTCTTCGTCTTCAGCGTAATACTGACGAACTTCTTTATTCAAATCGGATAAAGCATCTTGTAAATCGGCGTAAGTTTGATCAATACCGCGATCGTCATCGGCTTTTAAACTATCGCGCAAATCTCGACAAATATTATCAATTCGTTGACGACGATTACGAGCAAATTGCATTCCAAAATCCAGGGCGACTTCTCGCAACTGTCTTTCGGCTTGTAAAATTAATGCTTCGGCACGGGTGCGTTTTTCGACTTTTTCTTTACGCTGTCTATCCACATCGGCGAATTTTTCCGCTTCCCGAATTGCCTGCTGAATATCAGCTTCAGTCAAGTTGGAAGCGCCTTGAATGGTAATACTTTGTTCTCTACCTGTGGTTTTATCTAATGCTGTCACCTGTAAAATTCCGTTGGCATCAATATCAAAAGATACTTGAATTTGCGGTATTCCTCTAGGTGCGGGAGGAATGCCATACAGTTTAAAACGTCCCAAGGCTTTGTTATCGGCAGCCATTTCGCGTTCGCCTTGAACTACGTGAACTTCTACAGTGTTTTGATTGTTTTCGGAGGTGGAGAAAATATCCGAGCGGCGAACGGGTATGGTAGTGTTGCGAGGAATTAACTTTTTCATCAACCCGCCGATGGTTTCCAAGCCGATTGATAGGGGAGTCACATCAAGCAGCAATACATCTTTAAATTCGCCAGCGAGAATACCCGCTTGTACCGCAGCACCAATACCCACAACTTCATCGGGATTAACATTTTGGTTGGGTTGTAAGCCAATCATTCCCTCAACCAATTTTTCGATAATTGGCATTCTGGTTGAACCACCGACAAGTACAACTTCTTCGATGTCTCGCGGTGTCATTCCAGCATCTCGCAGCGCTCGTTTGACAGGAATTCGCAATTTACCCAACAAGTCATCGCACATTCCTTCAAATTGGGAACGAGTCAAACGAGTTTCTAAATGTTTCGGTCCATCTTGATCGGCAGTAATAAAAGGTAAATTAATATCGGTAACGCTAACCGCTGAAAGTTCAATTTTCGCTTTTTCCGCAGCTTCCATTAAACGTTGTAAAGCTTGGCGATCGCGTCTTAAGTCTACTCCTTCATCTTCAAGGAATTTCTCGGCTAACCAATCGACAATCCGCTTATCAAAGTCGTTTCCACCCAATTGAGTATCTCCGGATGTGGCTTTGACTTCAAATACACCATCACCGATTTCTAAGATGGATACGTCGAAGGTTCCACCACCCAAGTCAAATACTAAAATTATTTCGTTTTCGGCTTTATCTAAACCGTAAGCTAAAGAAGCCGCAGTCGGTTCGTTAAGAATTCGTAATACTTCCAAACCAGCAATTCTTCCTGCATCCCTGGTAGCTTGTCGCTGAGCATCATTAAAATAAGCAGGAACGGTAATTACTGCACCCGTTACAGCTTCACCTAAGTATCTACTAGCATCTTCGGCTAATTTCTTGAGAATCATCGCCGAAAGTTCTTCTGGGGCGAAATCTTTCTTTACACGAGGACAAACAATTTTTGTATTCCCAAATTCGTCTTTACGGACTGTATAAGGAACTCGTTTCGATTCTGGATTTAATTCCGAATATTTACGTCCCATAAAACGCTTGATAGCAAAAAAGGTATTCTGAGGATTGAGAACAGTTTGTCTGCGTGCCATTTGTCCGACAACCTTTTCGCCGTCTTTGCTAAAGCCCACAACGGAGGGAGTGGTTCGCATTCCTTCTGCATTGGCAATAACCACCGGCTTGCCACCTTCCATCACGGCGACTACAGAGTTTGTTGTACCCAAGTCGATGCCTACTACCTTGCCCATGCCCTACGTTTCTCCTAGTATCTTTTATAAATATATGTTTAGAAGTAATGCTTGATTTATTGTATCTTGCAGTTGAGGAATACATTGTCAACCTTCATGAGCAAAAATCAAGTCTGAAATTGGAAATAATTTAATTAATCTACAATTTATCTACAAAACAAGCGATTAACAGCCCTACTTGATTTTTTTCACCCAATCAGGTAATAAATGTACCTAAAAAACATTTGTTAATTCATGCTTCATCCTTATCCTTTATAGTTTCTGAT